>NZ_JAHGAH010000329.1:0-5166 GCF_030248475.1 Vibrio sp. D173a | reverse complement strand
GACTTCAAGATGCTGGATTCAGAGCGTTGTCATTGATTCGAGGTCAAGGAAAACAACGCCGTGGAATAGCGAGCTCTTTCCAAGTTGTTTGAAGCAGAGATCGAGTCAATGACACGCTCCCGAAGGGCACTCTTTGCAAATAGTAAGGGCCTTGGTTTGTATACTTTGTTGCCGATTCTTGATTTAGGCCCACTAGACCTTTAAATCGGCGTCGTGTCTACAAACCAAGTCATTCTCGCTGAACCAAACATCTCGAGGTTACTTGGGTATAAGCTCTAGGGTATAATGCCGCCAAATTCATGGGAAACCAGATGACATGCAATACACATTAATTGAGAAAGGTGAAGTTCAACTCGAAGAATCTTCGCTGTTTATGGAAGGGGCGGTCCTAGCTGCGAACCTGACCACGAAACCGTTAGCACCGGAAACATGGCTAGAGCCACTTCTAGGTGAGGGCTTTAAAACGATTCAGCCAATGGTTGAAGAGCAGATTCACAAGCAGCACAACTACATTCTGCGTAACGAATACTCTATTCTTGCGCTGACAGAAGCCAACTCAGAGCAGTTAGCGGATTTTGCTGAAGGCTTTATGTCTGTCTGGCCGATGATTGAAGAGCAGTGGCATGATGTCGCATTGAACGATGGCCTTGAGCGAATGCTGCAAGCACTTTTGACGACGATGATGTTGGCGATTGATGAAGAGCAAACTCAGCAACAGATGCGTGATGTGGGTATTGAAACGCCGCCAGCACTTGTGGACTTCATCGAACAGTTTGACCTGATGATCAACGAAGTTGCACTTGGTGCAGACGAATTGATGGTCGGCAAAAAGTCGAAGAGTTTGAACCCTTTCAAAGGTGTTGGGCGTAATGACCCTTGCCCATGCGAAAGCGGTAAGAAGTTTAAGCAATGTTGCGGTAAGTAATCGAATTGCAAAGAAAAGCCGACCTCGTGGTCGGCTTTTTTGTATTCATTTTCAGTAATTCGAAGTCGGAAAAATGTTACTGGATTGGATTCTTGCGCTTACCGCGAACAAATTGCGCAATCACAATGAATGCAAGAGCGACTAAGTTACCCGCAAAAATGACGATAAGCCATTGAGGCATAGAAAGACCAAGGAACTCCCACACAATCTTCGCGCAGTCACCGTATGCTTCAAACATCCAAGGAAACCACTGGTTTAATGGTGCCCAACTTGGGAACGTCACGAATAGGTCACATGTTGCAAATGGTGAAGGGTTGAATTGATAGTCCACATGCTGCATCGCAAGCATCAAACCTTTGTAAGCACTTGCGCCCCATGCTGCTAATGCAATCCAGCGAACGAGAGGGTTGTTTGGTGCGATAAGACCAATCATCGCGGCAAAAATAATTCCCATCATTGCCACACGTTCGTAAATGCACATAACACAAGGTGCTAGCATCATAACGTGTTGGAAGAATAGGGCACAGGCTTCAAAAAAGATAATCGCTAAAAGGAGAAGGAGCCAAGATAAGCGTCCTTTCGAAAACTGATTAAGTGATGCAAAAATACTCACGGTTACAATCCTGTCTGAAATATAAAAAAGCTCTGAATACTCAGAGCTTTTTAACTTGGATAAGTTTCCTAATCAACTCAAATTTTTAGTGTCCACCTGACACAACAGGAGCCAGATCACCACTGCTTGGCGAAATCCAGCCTGCATCGTAGAAGAATGCGGTTGCTGGTTCTAGGAAGAACATGATGCCCATCAAGCCAACAATTGCCAGTACGATAGTGTATGGCAGTGCCATGATCACCATGCGACCGTAGGATAGACGAATCAATGGTGCCAGTGCGGATGTTAGCAGGAATAGGAACGCAGCTTGGCCGTTTGGCGTTGCAACTGAAGGTAGGTTAGTTCCTGTGTTGATTGCTACCGCTAATAGGTCGAACTGTTCACGAGTAATTTGGCCATCAATCAGTGCCGCTTTTACTTCGTTAATGTAGACCGTACCCACGAAAACGTTATCCGAGACCATTGAAAGCAGACCGTTGGCGACATAGAACAACGCCAGCTGTGTGCTTTTGTCTTCAACTGCAAGTACAGCGTCGATAACCGGCTTAAATAGTTCTTGGTCAATGATTACAGCAACGACTGCAAAGAACACGGCAAGAAGTGCTGTAAACGGCAGGGCTTCTTCAAACGCTTTACCCATTGAATGTTCTTCAATCACACCAGTGAATGAGGTTGCAAGGATAATAACTGAAAGACCAATCAGACCCACGGCCGCTAAGTGCAGAGCAAGTGCTGCAATTAACCAAACTGCGATTAGACCTTGAATCCAAAGCTTAGCTACGTCTTGGTTAGTACGGGTTTTACGCTCTTCACGGTCGAAATCGACAAGGATTTGACGAACGTTATCAGGCAGCTGCGCACCGTACCCACAAATCTTTAGCTTCTCTACTATTGCACAAGTGATCAAGCCGCAGAAGAAAACAGGAAGAGTCACTGGCGCCATTCGGATCAGGAATTCACCAAAGAACCAACCCGCTTGGTCTGCAATGATCAAGTTTTGTGGTTCACCAACCATTGTTGTTACACCACCAAGCGCAGTACCCACACCAGCATGCATTAGCAATGAACGTAGGAATGCACGGTAGTTCTCAAGGTCGTCACGCGTAAGCTCAGTGATGGTGTCATCTTGAGTATGGTCATGGTCACCGATAGGGTTACCAGAAGCGACTTTGTGGTAAATCGAGTAGAAACCCACTGCAACGCTGATTACGACGGCGATAACGGTCAGTGCATCGAGAAATGCTGACAAAAACGCAGCTGCGAAACAGAATGCGAGTGAAAGTAACGTTTTCGAACGAATACCAAGCAGGATCTTCGTAAAAATGAACAGCAGAAGCTGTTTCATAAAGTAGATACCTGCAACCATGAATACCAATAGTAGAAGAACTTCGATATTCGCAACCAGCTCATGCTTCACCTGGGCAGGGCTGGTCATCCCGATAGCAACCGCTTCAATTGCAAGCAAACCGCCTGGTTGAAGTGGGTAACACTTCAGCGCCATTGCTAGCGTGAAAATAAATTCTGCTACTAGCAACCAACCTGCAACAAATGGGTCAATTAGGAAGAAAACAATCGGGTTAATAATTAGGAAGGCTATAATGGCAACTTTGTACCAATCAGGCGCTTTACCAAGAAAGTTCTTGATAAAGGCATTTCCGAGCGACATCGGCATGATAATTCTCTTTATAACAAAATTATGAATAGACACTACAATAGTGCTTAAGTATCTGTTTGTTAGACTTATTATTTAGCCTTTTAAAACAATAACTTAGAAAAACAACAATCCCTTGCTTCACTGTAGTCTTGCCAAGTTACTTCCCCTGAACTTAAGCACCGCTCACTTTCGACCGCAACTCTACACTTCGGCATTTTATAGTCAATAACAAAACGTGATGCTGCCGACTAAAACTGCTTTTTATTTGTAATAACGCGATCAAAACGGCGTTACTATACCATGAAAAGCTTAAAAAAAATCACCTTGGAATTTAAAACCAAGTCAATTACGAGAAAAGATCAATTAAGAAAGAATATTTATCGTAAAACATAAATTTATTTTGCATATTTTGAGCAGAAAAATGTGACGAGGTAGGCTTTATTTTTACTGCGTTTGTGGTCATTAGGGTTTATCCAAAATATAAATTTTACGAGTTTGATTCAAAGTGATTAACATTTTGAATTGAATATATATGTAGAGTATTAACCCTATATTGAGATTTCGTTTCATTTATTGATCGTTAATTTTCGCAAATCGTTAAGTAGTGGTATGATGAGTGGTATCGACCCTTAGAAATCAATATTGGATAAAAACAGAATGGTCATTAAGGCTAAGAGCCCTGCGGGTTTCGCAGAAAAATACATTATCGAGAGCATTTGGAACGGCCGTTTTCCACCTGGCTCAATCTTACCCGCTGAACGTGAGCTATCTGAACTTATTGGTGTTACTCGTACAACATTACGCGAAGTGCTCCAGCGTCTTGCGCGAGACGGTTGGTTGACTATCCAACACGGTAAACCAACCAAAGTTAACCAATTCATGGAGACCTCTGGTCTGCATATCTTGGACACGCTAATGACGCTAGACGTTGATAACGCAACAAACATCGTTGAAGATTTGCTTGCGGCACGTACTAACATCAGTCCAATCTTCATGCGCTATGCGTTTAAAGCAAACAAAGAGGCGTCTGAGCGCACAATCCAGAACGTGATTGAGTCTTGTGAAGCGCTTGTTAGTGCTCCTTCTTGGGATGACTTTATTGCTGCGTCTCCATACGCCGACAAGATCCTGCAAAGCGTAAAAGAAGACAACGAAAAAGATGAAGCGAAGCGTCAAGAAATCCTGATTGCTAAGACATTCAACTTCTACGACTACATGTTGTTCCAACGCTTAGCGTTCCATTCTGGTAACCAGATTTACGGATTGATCTTCAACGGTCTAAGAAAGCTTTATGATCGCGTAGGCAGCTACTACTTCTCAAACCCAGCATCACGTGATTTGGCACTGAGTTTTTACCGTCAGCTTCTAGAAACGTGTGAAACTGGCCAGCGCGATCAACTACCAATCGTGATTCGTCATTACGGTATGGAAAGTGCACAAATCTGGAACGAGATGAAGCAAGAGTTGCCAACTAACTTCACAGAAGACGACAGTTAGTTAACCCTTGGATTCCAACGATTTCAGTACAAAAACCGCAGGTATAAACCTGCGGTTTTTTTTGATACTTATTCACCCTAGCGGTTAAGCTAAGGACAATCTGGGTAAAGGTAAATAAAGGGTTTCGATAATATCCGATAGCATTTGATCGTAGGTATTAAATATCGTGAGTGATAGGTCAGAAGTGATATCGTAAAGCTCTTCTTCACTCAGCGAAGTGAGCTCGCCCTCAATGTACTCATTTAAAGATTGAATCGAACGAGTTGACATAGGAGAGGCAATACTTAAAGGGCTAATCACAGCCAACTGGTTCAATCTTCTTATCATTACCGAAGCGTAATTCTTCATCCGCTCTGGACCACCTTTATCCCCCATGTCTTGGATGCTGATACGCAGTTGTGTCAGCGTCTCTAAGCTATCAATGACAGTTTGCCAGTTCATGTGGTACTCGTCATTTAGCTCAATGGTATGGACTCC
>NZ_JAHGAH010000328.1:0-5968 GCF_030248475.1 Vibrio sp. D173a | reverse complement strand
CGGAATCTTCGGAATCTTTGTTAAACATAATGTAAAAAAGTGTCATCGACAGAAGAGACTTTTTAGAAATATATTACGCTAACTTAACATTACCCGCTTGATAGCCTTTGTTACCTTGCTCAACAACAAAAGAAACCTTTTGGAATTCAGATAATTTTTTGAAGCATTCACTAACAATTGATTTGAAGCATTCACTAACAATTGATTTGAAGTGATTCAGGAATGATAAATCCAAAACCCTTGGATTCGTTAAACCACTTTAATGAACCATTTGTTTTATTTGACATAATATAATTCGATACATTGATTAAGTTAAAAATAAAGCGAATAAATAAGGGATGAAGAAAAAGGTATCGCAGGATAAATATGACGAATTTAATCGAATAAAAACTGAGAAGAGCTTAAACTAAATACTTTACTAATAACTCATCGTTTGAACTGTTGACACTATACACTATGTGTCAATAATAGATATCTATTTCTTAATTGATTTTTATTGCCAATAAATCAACAACTTATACCCAAGTGACTTCAAGATGCAGGATTCAGAGCGTTGTCATTGATTCGAGGTCAAGGAAAACGACGCAGCGGAATAGCCAGCTCTTTCCAAGTTGTTTGACGCAGAAATCGGGTCAATGACACGCTCCCGAAGGGCGAGTTGACTTGGCTTGTATACTTTGTTGTCGATTCTTGATTTGGACCCACCAAACCTTTAAATCGCCGCCGCGTCTACAAACCAAGTCATTCTCGCTGAACCTAGCATCTCGAGGTTACTTGGGTATAAAATCAAAAACATAAAAATCAAGAGGCTAAGTTGAAATCAACAGCATCATTAAAATAGTTATTGCAAAACAGATATTCGATACAAGCATGTTCCCTATTTCAAATTTTAATGGGGCAAAAATGAGTGGGTTACCGCAAGACACAGCCCTCCACATATCAAAAGTGCGCCTTTAAGAAAGAAGTGACTAATTTTCTGGAAACTGGAACCACCAAAGTTCAAGATTTAGGAAAATAGGTAACAATTACTGTTTTTCTGAAAAAATCTCGTAAGCATTACCACATAAACCTTTCCAGATTTATTGCTGAGACCCTGTGTGGGTAGTTCGTGACAATGCGTTAATTACGCGCGAATCACTTTGCTGATTTAAGCAGATAAACAAAAAGGGTCATCAATTACTTGATGACCCTTTTTATTCACGTTTTACTTAACTGCGCGAACCAATTCAGCAATACCTTCCCAATCGCCGCTGTCCATCATTGCGGTTGGCACCATCCAAGTACCACCACAAGCGACAACTGATTTCAGCGCTAGGTAATCTTCCACGTTAGATGGGCTTACACCACCTGTTGGCATGAATTCCACTGGGTAAACCGCAGTTAGTGCTTTAAGCATGTTTACGCCACCTGATGGCTCAGCAGGGAAGAACTTCAGGGTACGTAGACCCATTTCCATCGCTTGCTCAACCAAGCTTGGGTTGTTCACACCCGGTATGATTGTCACATTGCGTTGCTGACAGTATTTCACTGTCGTTGGATTGAAACCAGGGCTTACGATAAAGTCCACACCCGCTTCAATCGCGATGTCCACTTGCTCTGTTGTCAGCACTGTACCAGCACCGATCAGCAGTTCTGGGTACGCTTCACGCATGATGCGGATCGACTCAGCCGCCGCTTCAGTGCGGAATGTCACTTCCGCACATGGTAAACCGTTTTCTACCAACACTTTTGCCAGTGGCAGAGCGTGTGCTACATCGTTGATTGCGATAACTGGGACGATTTTGATTTCTCTTAATCGTTGTTCAAGTGTTGTCATGGGTAACCTCTAAAGAATAAAGCTTAATGTTGCTACGATAATAAACGCGATACTACCAAGTAAAGTTTCCATTACCGTCCAAGTTTTTAGCGTTGTTTTCTCATCCATCTCTAGTAGACGAGATACTAGCCAGAAACCAGAATCGTTGAAGTGAGAAAGCACTGTTGCACCACCTGCAATCGCGATAACGATAAAGCATAGGTCTAGCTCACTCAAACCAGTTGATGCTGCCACTACTGGTGCGATAAGTGCTGCTGTTGTCGTTAGTGCTACGGTTGCTGAGCCTTGAGCAACACGCAAACAGGTAGAGATAACAAACGCTGCTACGATCACTGGCATACCTGTGTCAGTCAGAACGTCTGCTAGTGCATCACCGATACCACTTGCGCGCAATACGCCACCAAACATGCCGCCCGCACCTGTTACTAGGATAACGCCACAGATAGGAGCCAATGAGTCGCCACACAGCTTCTCAAGTTTTGCCATGCCGTAGTCTTTCGCGAATACCGCAAGAGACACTAGCAGAGTAATCAGAAGTGCTACCGGTGTTTTACCTAGCATACGCAGGAACTCAACCAGTGCTGTTTTGCCATCAATCACACCCGCAACCGCTAGCGTGTTCAGTACTGTGTCTAGACAGATTAGCAGTACCGGCAGCACTAGGATGGTCATTACTGTGCCAAATTTTGGCAGCTTAGATTCGTCAACTTGTGTTTCACCGTTGAAGAACGCTTTTGATAGTGGGATATCGAATTTCTTGCCTGCGTACAGACCGAATAGGTAAGCGCCTAGGTACCAAGTTGGGATAGCCACTAAGATACCAACAACAAGCAGTAGACCAATGTTTGCGCCTAGGAATTCTGCTGCTGCAACTGGACCTGGGTGCGGAGGAACAAAGCCGTGCATTACTGCAAATGCACCCGCTGCTGGTAGTGCGTATTTGATTGGCGAACCACCAAAGCGTGCTGCCACACTTAGGATGATTGGCATCATGACCACAAGACCAGCGTCAAAGAAGATTGGGAAACCGAACAGTAGTGAAGCCACACCTAATGCAAAAGGTGCGCGCTCTTTACCGAAGCGTCCAATCAAAGTATCTGCCAGCACTTGCGCACCGCCAGTTACTTCCAAAATCTTACCGATCATTGCACCAAGGCCAACCAGCAATGCGACTGAAGCCAACGTGCCACCAAAGCCACTCATCATGGTTGGGACAACTTGGTCAGAAGAAACGCCAGTCGCCAATGCTGTACCTAAACTCACCATAGTTAGGGAAGCAAAAGCGTGCACTTTTAGTTTAATAATCAATACAAGTAACGCTGCAATCGCGAGGGCTGCAATCGTTAGTAGGAACGTAGGGTCTGGAGCTTGGGTTAGCTGTTCCATGGGTTCACCTTTAAGAATTATTGTTTGTGTTGTGGTTCACATTTATTTTAGTTACCGGTAACATGTTACCGATAACATGAATAAGATAAACCCATATTTTAAAGTGAATTCGAAAATTGAGATCACGCGCAAATTTGTTATGAGGATAAGTTATGGCTGGTAGTAGTGTCGTCGTTATGGGCGTTTGTGCGAGTGGCAAAACCACAATTGGTGAGCACTTGGCGAAAAAGCTGGGACGTAAATTCATTGATGGTGATGATCTTCACCCACGAGCAAACATTCAGAAGATGGCGTCAGGTCAGCCTCTGAACGACGACGACCGCAAACCTTGGCTAGAACGTATCCGCGACGCTGCTTATAGCTTAGAAAGCAAAAACGAGCACGGCATTATAGTCTGTTCAGCACTAAAAAAGATTTATCGTGACCAAATCCGCGAAGGCAACGAGAACGTGAGCTTCCTTTTCCTAGACGGCAGCAAAGAACTGATCCTTGAACGCATGCGTGCTCGCCAAGGTCACTTCATGAAAGAGAACATGGTCAACAGCCAGTTTGAAACGCTAGAACGTCCAGAAGATGAGCCTCGCACCATTTTCGTCAGCATTGATGCAACCATCGAAGACGTTGTGTCGAATGCCGCTGAGCTAATCCTAGTGCAAGACGAGGCAATGGCATGACTCATCAAGTAATTTTAGACGTTACCCAACGCCTAGTAGGACGCAGCAAAGAGGCACGTGCGGCGTTTCTTGCTCGCACTGAAGTCCAAGCCGAAGCGGGCAAAGGTCGTGTCGGTCTATCTTGCGGTAACTTGGCTCATGCCGTTGCGGCATCTTGTTCTTCAGAAAAGAAAAACATTCTGGATTTCACGCATTCGAATGTGGCGCTGATCAGTGCTTACAACGATATGCTGAGTGCCCACCAGCCTTACCAACACTACCCAGATCAAATCAAACAGGTGCTGTCTGGTTACGGTCACACTGCGCAAGTTGCTGGCTGTGTTCCAGCAATGTGTGATGGCGTGACTCAAGGTCAAGCGGGCATGGACATGTCACTGTTTTCTCGTGACTTAATTGCTCAATCGACGGCACTTTCACTGAGCCACAATGTGTTTGATGCGACCTTGTTGCTGGGCATCTGCGACAAAATCGCACCGGGACAATTGATGGGCGCGCTGTCTTACGCACACCTACCAACGGCATTTGTGCCAGCAGGTTTGATGGCAACGGGCATCAGCAATGAAGAGAAAGTCGACGTTCGCCAAAAATACGCAGCGGGCGAAGTAGGTAAAGACGCACTGCTTGATATGGAGTGTCGCGCTTACCACTCGGCAGGTACGTGTACCTTCTACGGCACCGCAAACACTAACCAACTTGTGTTTGAAGCTATGGGTTTGATGCTGCCAGGTTCGGCATTCATCCATCCACATACTGAGCTACGTAAGGCGCTGACTGATCACGCGGCTCTAAAAATCGCAGCAATGAATGCAGGTTCAGCAAACTTCCGTCCATTGTCTGAAGTTGTCACAGAAAAGAGCCTGATCAACGGCATTATCGCGCTGCTGGCATCGGGCGGCAGCACCAACCACACGATCCACATGTTGGCGGTGGCGCGTGCAGCAGGTTTGATTCTGACATGGCAAGACATCAGTGACCTATCTGAAGTGGTACCACTGTTGGCGCGCGTTTACCCGAACGGTCCAGCTGACATGAACGCGTTCCAAGAAGCGGGCGGCGTACCTGCGCTATTGCATCGTTTGGACGAGTCGGGCTTGCTTCATCGTGACGTGAAACCGGTATTCGGCGAATTCGAAGACCAAATGACGCTACCTACGCTAGTTGACGGCAAACTGACTTGGACTCCATGTGGTGGCAGCCAAGACGGCGAAGTGATTGCTGCGCCAACGCAAGCTTTCCAAAATACTGGTGGTACTCGCGTACTTCACGGTAACTTGGGTAAAGCGGTGGTGAAAGTCTCTGCGGTGAAAGAAGATCAGCGCATTATCGAAGCGCCGGCAATCCTATTCCAATGCCAACACGAAGTGGAAGCGGCATACAAACGCGGTGAACTAAACCAAGATTGCATCGTGGTTGTGACGCACAACGGCCCTGCAGCGAACGGCATGCCAGAGCTGCATAAACTGATGCCAATTCTCGGCAACGTGCAGAAAGCAGGCTATAAAGTCGCGCTGGTAACGGACGGTCGACTATCGGGTGCATCCGGTAAGATTCCATCAGCCATCCACGTTTCTCCAGAAGCAATTCGTGGCGGCGCGATTGGCTTGGTGCGTAATGGCGACATCATCCGCGTTGATTGCCAAACTGGCGAGCTGAATAACCTAAGCGACGTTGCGGGTCGTGAATTGTTAGAGATGGATACTGAAGCGAAACAACAGACTTGGGGTCGTGGCTTCTTTAGCGTGATTCGTCAGAGCGTTTCGAGCGCAGAAGAAGGCGCAAGCTTTATTGTTTAAGTCGGGAAGAAAGACCCCGTCATTCCGACGAGCCTAGGCGAGATCAGGAATCTAATATCAAAGTGCTGTGAAGCGAGAGGAAACACCTCTGCCACAGCACTTTTTATTGGTAGATTCTGAATCACGCTCATCCCTCGATGCTCAGAATGACGAGCTTTGGGGTTGGTCACTTTTCTTTTTAAATAAATGAATCCGTCATTCCGACGAGCCTAGGTGAGATCAGGAATCTAATATCAAAGTGCTGTGAAGCGAGAGAAAATACCTCTGCCACAGCACTTTTTGTTGGTAGATTCTGAATC
>NZ_JAHGAH010000327.1:0-924 GCF_030248475.1 Vibrio sp. D173a | reverse complement strand
GGTTGCACACCTCGATAATCGCATCACGTTCTTGCTGTGAGAGTTTGTTAGCTGGTACAGGTCTAACGCATGTCGGTCTTTTGTCAGCCTGTATTTCACCTTGCTGATACCAGCGTCGATACGTTCTCAAGTCGATTTGAACTTCATGGCAAGCGTGCTCCAATCGGCAACCACTTTGCTTAGCGTCGTGGATAAGAGTGACCAAGTGGTGCCTTTCATCGGTTGAGGTTAATCTTCCTCTGGCTCTTCCCCGTAAAAGGCTCTCAGCTTTTTTCGAAGAACCAATAGCGCCGCCGTTTCCGCTAAAGCTTTTTCTTTAAAGCGTAACTCTTTTTTCAGCTCTTTAATTTCAAGCTTGTCAGCTTTAGCTTGTTTCTTGGCTTCAGCCTCACGCTCTTTAGCAGACATAAACCCTTGCATACACTCACTTCGCCAACCTTGCACTTGTTCAGGGAACAAGCCTTTCTCGCGACAATACTGACTGAGTTCATTCTCCGTCATCGAGTAAGTTTCAGCGACAATGGCGAGTTTAGTTTGAGCAGACCACTGCTCTGATGAAGTATTACTATTTGGCACAGCACCTCCTGAACGTCTAAGTTGCCGCCGCCAATGATACAGGGTGGCTGTGCTAATACCTTCCTCTTTTGCTACTTGGCTTACAGACATTGAATAAGGAGGCAGTAGCTTCTTCAATATGGCTTCTTTTCTTTCTGTTGGAATGCGATTCAAAACTCACTCATTACCACCCAAACTGGTTAAATTTTAACAGTGACAACTATCCTGCCAGAGGGGGTTAGCCGCAGCGATGGCCAGAGACGACTATGAGACTCGACGAAAACGCCAAGCCCAAGGGATAGAAAAAGCCAAAGCATTAGGAAAATACCAGGGTCGAAAGCCTGACTTAAGGCTAAGAGAAAATATTCA
>NZ_JAHGAH010000326.1:0-9193 GCF_030248475.1 Vibrio sp. D173a | reverse complement strand
TACAAAGCATCCTTGAGGGCTACGAACTCGCAATGTCTCTTGATCACTAGACTTGTGATCAAGAGACAGGTTAATGGGGCGGCTTTTTTGTATTCCTTGGTTATGCAGAGATCGAATTCAGTGGCTTAGCTAAGTGCTCCTTTAATAAAGGTTTCTACCTGCGCGATGATCGGGTGTTGGTAGAAGGCGCGATGGTACTGAATCCCGACATCAAACAACATTTGTGTTCCCTCTAGTTTTAACGGTAATCGACAAATTCCCGCGGGTAGCTCTTGATCGTCAATATACATACCGACAAACACGTACGGGCTGACTTTGACACAGTCGAGTGCGGCAGTCATTGAGGAGACGGTCAGCTTCTGCTCTAGATTCACTCCCGTCAATTTACGCATTCGTTCGTAATAAGCGCTCACATCGAGCGAACCCATGGAGACTCGCACTGTTTCAAGGTTTTCAATGTCACTGAGTTCAAGTTCGGTTTGTTGGTGAAGAGGGTGTTGAGCGTTCACATACGCAAAGATGGGTACGGAAGCCACCTTACGTTCTACCATTCTCTCGTTGAGTTCATTAGGAAAACCACCAATCCCAATCGCGACAGCGCCGCGTTTAGGGTTCTCTATGCTTTCAATCGACCAATCGATAAAGGAAATCTTAGGCTTTTGTTCATCTGTGGTAAGGGCGGTAACTAAAGGAATCGTTAACATGCCAGAAAGAGGGTTGATGATGCTGAAGACGTACTCATTAGAGTGCTGGTTCGCATTAAAGGTTTTTGCCAACTGTGGTAATTGCTCAAGTTGCTCTAACGGCTCGCTTATCGCTTCACATAGCTGTTGGCAAAGCAGGGTTGGGGTATAAACGCCTTTCTCTGCATTGAACAGTTCGTTATCAAATCGCTGGCGGCATTCAGCCAGTTGCCGGGTGAACGTGGCCTTGCTGATGTCGAGTGTATGGCACACTTTTGCCTGTGACTTTTGCTGACTGAGCAGATAAAGAAAGCGATACAGGTTTAAATCAATGGTATTTTTCACGAAGTTAGCGCCTCAAAACATTGAGCTTTAAGTATCAACGTGTCTCATCCTCTGTTCCAACAAAATCGCCAACAAATTTCTCTTTTGTGACATGGGGTTAGCTCAAAGTAAGAGTTTTACCAATACCGATATCAAATCTAAGATTGCGTAAAAAGGTGATAAAGAGTGCTAGGTAAGCCTTTGAACTCCTCCTATAATTAGGTTGCATATGGAGGATGTTTGATGGTCGAACATCCTCTACTTTTTGAAACCTACAACAAGGAATCGGCATAAGTCGTTTTTGCTGGTGTTGTTTACATTTACCAAGAAGGTGACTTAACACTATAAATTGAGGTTCTTACGATGACTCTTAACAAGTACTTTGTTTTCATTCCGGCAGATTTGGATCAGGAAACGCACAAGGAACAGAAAGTGAATTCAGACACGGAAACTCAACGTCAGGCATTAGTAAAACAGGCGCAGCAAGAAGGCGGACTGTAAGGCTAGGTTTCAAAATGAAAAGAGCACCTCACTGAGGTGCTCTTTTTTTATCTTCCACATTTTATCATTTCAGCATGCCAAGGCTCTTGAGCTTGCGATAAATGGTATTGCGGCTCAGACCCAACATGCGTGAGGTTTTACTGATGTTGCCTTGGTTTGCTTGGTAGGTTTTCACCAACTTATCTTCCACAGTCGTACGCATGTCTCTGGTTTTTGACGTACCCACTTCTCCGATAACGCTTGCTTGGCTTAGCTTTTTGGCAAGATGGTTAGGTACGTGGCTAAGCTCGAGTTGCGCTTCTCCTTGCGCCATTAAGGCTGACACTTTGATTAAGCTGTCGAGCTCACGTAGATTCCCCGGCCAACCATATCCCAACATTAATGACAGCAGGTGAGGGCAAATGCTTTGTTCAGACTCGGCGTGACGACGATGAATGTTCTCAATCAGTGCTTGTTTGTCGCTACGCTCTTGGAAACGAGGCAACTCAACGATGAGCCCGTTTAGGCGGTAATAAAGATCCTGACGAAATTCACCTTGTTCAACCAATCGCTCTAAGTCTTTGTGTGTTGCGGCGATGATTTGTGTATCCACTTGAATGGTTTGGTTTGAGCCGACAGGCAACACGGTTTTTTCTTGGAGCACATGCAGCAGTCGACTTTGCGCTTCTAATGGTAAGTCTGCGATTTCATCTAAGAACAAGATGCCTTTGTGCGCTTGACGGATCTTACCTTGATAGCCTTTGTTGTTTGCTCCGGTGAATGCACCTGCGACATAACCAAAAAGTTCGGATTCGACCAAGTCTTTTGGCAGCGCGCCGCAGTTCACGGAAGCCAAGGGGCCGTTTTTTCTCTGGCTATTTTCGTGCAGAGCTTTAACGAACTCATTTTTACCTACGCCCGTTTCGCCAAGGATCAACAAGCTAATGTCTTTATCGATAACGCGATTGGCTTGCTGCCAACAGTGCTCGACGGTGGTATCGCCGTAATGCAGGTCATTTGAGGCAGAAATGGCACGGGATGATGCTTTTCGCTCCGATAGTGGCTGAGTCTTGAAGACTAAAGATTGGTTACTGGCAGAATCGTCGAGTATGGAGGCGAGTTGTTGTCCAACAACGTTGGTTTGATCCAGCAGTTGTGAGGCAACTTGGTTATGAGCCAGAATCTGACCCTCTTCATTGGCGATGATGATGCCTTGCCAACCGCTATTCAGTAGACCTTGCTCACAAGCTAAATCCACTCGAATATGCCCTTGAGGAATTTGGTTGAGCAGTTGATTTTCCACTTGTTGAACCATGTTTTGCACTAAAACTTGCGTTGAAAAGTCATGCTTCTTTTGTTCACTGGTGATGTCCAGAACCCCAATCAAGTGACCCAAATGATCAAAGATAGGGCTTGCCGAACAACTGATGAAACGGTGATGTTGTATGAAGTGTTGGTCACCAATCACAGAAACGGGTTTTGCTTCTACTAAAGCTGTACCAATGGCATTCGTACCTTTGAGCTTTTCTTGCCAGCATGCGCCAGAGTTGAGTGCAATCTCGGTCAACTTTTCGCGGAATTTGGGTTGTCCCCAACTTCCAATGATCACACCTTCCGCATCGGTCAATATTAGGCGACTGTCGCTGTGCGTAAACAACTGGTTAAACAGAGGCAGAGCGAATTGTTTTACCGCATCGATTAAGAAGTTGAGCTGGTGGCGTCTGTCTTCAAGAAACGCGGAAGTTACACGAATATCGTCTGGTTGACGTCGCTGTTTTAAACCGGCTTGCTCACTTCTGTCCCATGAGGTGGAAAGCCAATTGCTGTTGGTAATGTGTTGAAGTTCCATGACTGTACCATTTTGTCACAGTGAGGGTGTGCCATTTTGGAACACTTGAACACTGGTGTTCACACCATACATCCGCTCAAACGCCACTCACTTGGTTTGTTATCGCTTGGGAATCATAGTTTTACATTTAATTAACAACAAGACGCGCGTTGTTGGCATGTGATTTGAGTAATGAAGTGAACAACACAACTGAGTTGAACACTCGGTTGTTTAAAACAAAAAACTGAACGAGAACAAAAGGAAGAGTTATGATTTATGCACAGCCAGGTAGTGAAAATGCCATCGTTAATTTTAAATCGCATTACGACAACTACATCGGTGGCGAATGGGTAAAACCAACGGGTGGTGAATACTTTGACAATACATCGCCAATCAATGGCCAAGCGTATTGTAAGGTGGCTCGTTCTGGAGAAGCAGACATCAATCTTGCACTGGATGCTGCACATGGCGTAAGAGCGCAATGGGCGAAAACCAGTGTGACTGAACGCTCGAACATTCTACTGAAGATTGCCGATCGCATTGAACAACATCTTGAAGAGCTGGCTGTGGCAGAAACATGGGAAAACGGCAAACCCGTTCGTGAAACGTTAGCCGCAGACTTGCCTTTGGTCGTCGACCATTTTCGTTACTTCGCAGGTTGTATCCGTGCTCAAGAAGGCAGTGCGGCCGAGTTAGATGAGCACACCGCAAGTTATCACTTCCCTGAGCCGATTGGGGTTGTTGGGCAGATCATCCCTTGGAACTTCCCTATGTTGATGGCGGCTTGGAAACTTGCTCCTGCATTGGCTGCGGGCTGTTGTGTTGTGCTAAAACCTGCCGAACAAACGCCAACTTCGATTCTCGTTCTGATGGAAACAATTGGTGACCTTCTGCCTGCTGGCGTGGTGAATGTAGTCAATGGCTTTGGCTCAGAAGCAGGGCAAAGACCGGCGACGAGTAACCGAATCGCTAAGTTGGCATTTACGGGTTCAACAGAAGTCGGTAACCATATTTTGAAATGCGCCGCAGAGAACCTTATTCCATCAACGGTTGAGCTTGGTGGTAAATCTCCAAATATCTACTTCCCAGATGTGTTTGACCACGAAGACGAATACCTAGATAAGTGCATTGAAGGCACTTTACTTGCGTTCTTCAACCAAGGGGAAGTGTGTACCTGTCCATCACGTGTGTTAGTGCATGAGTCTGTGTACGACAAGTTTATTGCTAAAGTCGCAGAGCGCGCGCAGACAATCAAGCAGGGTAATCCACTCGATACAGATACTCAGGTTGGCGCTCAAGCCTCGCAAGAGCAGTTCGATAAGATCCTGAGCTACCTAGAAATCGGTCGTCAAGAAGGCGCGAAAGTCGTGTTTGGTGGCGATGTAGCGAAACAAGAAAACGACTTGGAGCAAGGCTACTATATCCAACCGACTTTGTTACAAGGTCACAACAAGATGCGCGTATTCCAAGAAGAGATCTTTGGCCCAGTCATCGCAGTGACCACCTTCAAAGATGAAGCGGAAGCACTAGCGATTGCCAATGACACGGAATATGGCTTGGGTGCAGGTGTGTGGACGCGAGACCAAAACCTTGCTTATCGCATGGGGCGCAACATTGAAGCAGGGCGCATTTGGATTAACTGCTATCACGCTTACCCAGCACACGCTGCGTTTGGTGGCTACAAGAAATCAGGTATCGGCCGTGAGACGCATAAGATGATGCTTGATCACTACCAAAACACGAAAAACCTACTCATTAGCTACGACGTCAATCCGTTAGGCTTCTTCTAAATCTATTGCCTTTCAAGGCAACAAGAAAAGCAGTGATGAACAAAGCCTCGAACCCATCGAGGCTTTACTTTTTGTTGTGGGGGAAAGGAGCATTCATATTTTCTTACTGATCAATGCCTTCTAGCCTCGGACTCTTCTTCTCAGGATGTGATCTCGGACGTTATCAACTTGTTAACGGTTGCTATACTTATTTGGCCATAAACAAAGGAAAAATAAGGACGTTCAATGTTAAAGCTCAAGCAAATTGCTGTCGCGGCTTCTCTGGCTGCACTAAGTACAAGTTTTTCAGTTTCTGCTAAAGATACGTTCGTGACCATTGGTACGGGCGGTGTAACTGGTGTGTACTACCCAACGGGTGGTGCAATTTGTCGTTTGGTAAATAAGTCACGTGCTGACCATAACATTCGTTGTTCGGTAGAAAGTACCGGTGGTTCTATCTACAACATCAATACTATTCGCGCAGGTGAGCTAGACCTTGGTATCGCTCAGTCAGACTGGCAGTACCATGCTTACAACGGTACGAGTAAGTTCGAAGATAAAGGACCATTCAAAGAGCTTCGTGCTGTGTTCTCCGTTCACCCGGAACCGTTCACTGTTGTGGCTCGTAAAGATGCAAACATTAAATCGTTTGATGATTTGAAAGGTAAACGCGTTAACATCGGTAACCCTGGCTCTGGCCAACGCGGTACGATGGAAGTGCTAATGAAAGAGTACGGCTGGACGAATGACGACTTCAAATTGGTGTCTGAGCTGAAAGCATCCGAGCAGTCTAAAGCGTTATGTGATAACAAGATCGATGCGATGATCTACACAGTAGGTCACCCAAGTGGTGCGATTAAAGAAGCAACCACATCGTGTGACAGCAACATCGTGACTGTTGCAGGCAAGCAAGTAGATAAACTTGTCGCAGACAACAGCTTCTACCGCATTGCAAATGTACCGGGTGGTATGTACCGCGGTTCTGAAAACGATGTACAAACCTTTGGTGTAGGTGCGACGTTTGTTTCTTCAACGGCAGTGCCTGATGAAGTGGTTTACAACGTAGTGAAAGCGGTATTCGAAAACTTTGACGACTTCCGCCGTCTACACCCAGCATTTGCCAACTTGAAGAAAGAAGAAATGGTGAGAGATGGTTTATCTGCGCCGCTTCACCCAGGTGCTGAGAAGTACTACAAAGAAGTGGGTTTGATTAAGTAATCTCACTCAGAACCAATAAAAACGCCATCGTAGTTTGCGATGGCGTTTTTGTTTGTGTGCTATCTGAACCTGTTGTCAGCGAGCTGATTGCTATTGAACTTTAAAGCGAGAAACGACGTCACTTAAACCTGTCGAGGTTGCTTTTAGCTCATCACTGACTGAGGTGGTTTGCGAAGCGTTATCGTTGAGTTTACGAATGATCTCTTGTATCGCACTCATGTTGCGGCTGACTTCTTGAGTCACTTGGCGTTGCTCTTGAGCAGAGGTTGCCATCAAGGTGTTCAGATCGTTAATCTCCACCACAGAATCGGTTACGACATTCAAAGAATCCATTACTTGGTTAGTGCGATCTGCGGTTTGCTGACAGCTTGAGCGTGTCGAGTCCATTTCGTTGACCACGTTATCGGTTGTCGATTTCAGTTTCGCCAGCATCTCGTTAATTTGTGAGGTGCTTTGTTGAGTTCGAGCGGCGAGGGCACGCACTTCGTCAGCGACGACCGCAAAACCACGTCCTTGCTCACCGGCACGGGCGGCTTCAATTGCAGCGTTTAATGCTAGTAGGTTTGTCTGTTCTGCGATCTCTCCAATCACTTGTAACACAGAGCTGATCTGCTTGGTGTCTTCGCTCATTGTTCCAATGGTGTCAGACATAGAGGCCACCTGTGTGACCATGTCACTTACGCTCTGAACCGCGTTTCCAACAGTACGCTTCGATTCCTCTGCATAGCGATTGGTACGGTCAGTAAGCTTAGCTGCATCATCAGCACTGCTCGCAATAGATTCTGCTGTTGCGCTCATTTCTTCAATTGCTGTGATCGCTTGTTCGGTTTCAATGGTGTGCTGATTTAAAGTGTGGCTGTTGTTATTTGATTGGTTTGCGAGTTCACCTACTGCATGGTCGATGTGGCCTGAAGAATGAGATACTTCAACAAACATCTTTTGCAATTGAGCAATGAACTGGTCGATTGAATTAGAAATTGCACCGATTTCATCTTTGGTATCGATGTTCAAACGTTGAGTCAAATCGCCGTTACCATCTGATAGATCACCGACAAGATTCTTTAAACGCTCAAGTGGTTTAAAGGTGTAGTGCAGCAGAACCACGCTACCCAAAACAATCACGATGCCTGCAATAGACAGCGCCAGAGTAATCATCCAGTTCAACGCATCAGTGTTTGCTTGAATGCTTTCTTGGTCGATGTAACCAATCAGCTGCCATTGGTTTCCACCAAACGCAATGTTCCGCTCTAAAGGGATGAGATTTGACCCTTGTTTATTGCTGTAAATGGTTTGGCCATCTGCTTTTAGTTCAGCGTAGCTGCCTTCTGCTGCCAGTGCGTTAATCAGCCCAC
This sequence comes from Vibrio sp. D173a, assembly GCF_030248475.1. NCBI lineage: Bacteria > Pseudomonadati > Pseudomonadota > Gammaproteobacteria > Vibrionales > Vibrionaceae > Vibrio > Vibrio sp. D173a. Next base: position 1,539 of record NZ_JAHGAH010000326.1, on the reverse strand, counting down.
CTAATGCGCTTAAATCGTAAGTGAAAAAGTCAACAGACTCATCAAAACGCTTAATCGAAAAGGTGATGTAAGGGATGTTATCTTCTAGTGAGATTGGGCTGATGGATAGCTTCTCATCTTGATTTTCCGCTGCATCAATAAAGTACTGCGCGTCTTCCTCACTCATGTTGCCTGTATCATCGAACGCATAGCCATTAACGATTTTTACGATCTTAGTAAAACCAGATGCCTCTTTAGTTTCGGCGATGTCCATCATGCTGAAGTTGAGATTGGTGGCTTGAGCGGCTTTGCTGTTGAGTTCTGCTTCGAGTTTGTTACGAGTAATATCAATGAGGTGAGTGATGTTCTTTGTGTCTGATTGGTGAATATAAGAACTAATGAAGTGGTTAACGCTGAAGTAAGAAATAAGAGTGGTTGTGGTGATGATCGCGACGATCAGCAACACCAGTTTATTCTTAAACGAAAGGTGAGCCATTGTACCTATGCATCCTTGTATAGTGACGTATCAAAAAGATGCCGCAATCCGGCGGCAAGCGAAATAACGTTTTTTGTTGAATGGCTCAATAATAAGACAGTTGCGATACAAATGTAAAACAGTTCATACACTTACGTGATGAATTTTATCATTTGAAAGCTCAAATTAAGCGTAGACATCAATAAAGAAGTAAATGGTAATCGCGATAGAAGAAAGGGCGACAAAGCCTTTTACGTGATTGGGATTCAACTGTCGAGATACACGCGCTGCCAAGTAGCCGCCGACTAAAGTGCCAACCATAACAACGCTGCCTTTGGTCCAATCGATTGAACCGTTAGCAACAAAAATTACGATGGCAATCAGAGAAACACAGGTCGAAACCAGCAGCTTAAGCCCATTCATTAGGTTGATGTCTTGGTGCCCTGCAACCACTAAATAACTTAACACGATCACGCCTAGTCCCGCGTTAAAGAAACCACCGTAAGCAGAGACGCCAACCAAAAGCAGGCTCAAAGCTATTACGCCTAAAATGCCGGCGTGTTTGGTCTCTTTGGTCAGAGATTTAATCAACGCTGTCATGCGAGAGCCAGTTAAAAAGAGTATGGTTGCGAATAACAGTAGCCATGGAATCGCTTCAAGAAAAACAGATTCTGGCGTATTCAGCAGAAGGTAAGCACCGACAGCGCCACCAATCAAACTGAAAGAGATAGTGAAAGCCAACTCTTGCTTGTTCTTCATGATTTCTTCGCGAAAGCCGACTGCACCACTGATGTAACCTGCGCAAGAAGCATAAGTATTCGTCGCGTTCGCCATGATAGGAGGCACGCCAACCGCCATCAATGCAGGGAAGGTAATGAAGCTACCACCACCGGCGACGGAGTTCATGATCCCACCCACGACGCCCGCAGCAAACAAGAGAGCAAATTCCAGCAGCATAAAAAGTCCTTTTTTGTTCTTATAGTTTTTGTTTCTGAACGATTAACACTACGCAACTCACCCAAAGAAATAAAGTAGCGATTAGTCCAAGAAAAAAGCCACCGCAGAGGGTTAACTCCGATCAGTTA
>NZ_JAHGAH010000325.1:0-764 GCF_030248475.1 Vibrio sp. D173a | reverse complement strand
TTAGTGATCCCGATCGACAAAAATCAAAGCCCTCACACATAAAACATATTAACCAAACAAAAACAAAGACTTAAGAATGTAATCAGTTTATAAATGGTGATATCACTCGCAAATAAATGACGTACGGAACGCTATTTCCCTATTATTGAGCGAAGTCACAGTCCCAAAATGAGAGTTAATATAGCGACAAATTTCACGGCAAATAAAAAGATTAAATTTTGTATGCAAAACAAAAAAAGGCACTCCATTGAGGAGTGCCTTTGAGCTTTTTTTTAGCTTGCTTTACTTAAGAAATCAGCGCAATAAGGTCCTGCTCATTTCTTATTTCGATACCTAAATCTTGTGCTTTAGTTAGCTTAGAACCGGCCGCTTCACCAGCAAATAGAATGTCTGTTTTCTTAGATACGCTTCCCGTTACTTTAGCGCCCAAAGATTGCAACGCTGCTTTCGCTTCGCTGCGGCCCAATTGAGAAAGTGATCCGGTTAAAACGACGGTCTTGCCTTCTAGTGGTAATGATTGCCCTTCGGCAGGTGCTTCAATTGCCGGCCAGTTTACACCTAATTCAAGCAGTTTCTCGACAACCTCTCGGTTTTTGTCTTGAGAGAAGAAGCTTGTGATATGCGAAGCAACGATATCACCAATATCTTGCACCTCAATAAGTTGCTCATGAGTCGCCACTTGCACCATATCCAGAGATTTAAAGTGCTGTGCTAGGTTCATCGCTGTCGCTTCACCTACTTCACGAATACCTAAAGAATATAAG
>NZ_JAHGAH010000324.1:0-19433 GCF_030248475.1 Vibrio sp. D173a | reverse complement strand
CGTTTCCTATTCTTTTCATTACAAAAACTGCGCGGATTGTAGCACATAAGGGCCAGAACAAGATAACGGAAAGCAGCATCCAGTACACGAGGCTTTCTTATTCCAGCTTTATCAATTCAAGAATCAATAGAGTGGCGATTATGCAGTCATCATTGCGTAACGGCTAACAAGCACAATAGCGGTAAAGCCAATTGTGAAGAAACCACCAGCAAGGCCTAGTGCTACTTTAAGTTCTGTCGACATTATTCTTTTCCTATTGTCTGGCTGACAGCGCACCATACACCAATAACGTGCTACACATTTTTCCCAAGCTAACTTTCCATTTTTGGTGAGATGTACTCGCTCGGAGAGAGGAGCAAAAGCACTCTCGAACTTGAGTTAAGGTTATAATCAGAACAAATAGATAGTATGGATAAAGCGATGGCTTGCCGTAGCTGTAAAGAACATTGGTTTTGGAAAAAAATTGGGCGTTGCCAACGATGCATGGATCAACTGACGGTACTTTCCGTCTTATGTTGGATCGTGTGGTGGTTTGCGTTTAAAGATGATCCGCAAAGCATAGAGTCGATCGCACTGATCTTTGCCGGATTTGCATTTAATGGTTTGCTGTTTTTACACCTTTGGATGCGCTTCGTGATTTTGCCGTGGCAGCGTCGTCGCAACAAACAAGGTAAGAATGATCATCCCTCAAACGACAGATAGAAAAAAGCCCCAAGACCAATACCGGTCTTGGGGCTCTCTTAGATTCTTCTAAGAAAAAGCAGTGGTACTTTAATAGACCGGGCTTCCTCTCAAAGGTTCCAAATTTTTTTCTGATTTTTTTAGTATTTTCTTAAATACTAATAGAATCATCAACCTAGGCTACGTTACTTTTCTGGATCAATTGTTCGAATAAGTTGATCTCCAGTGCAACTTCATCACATGCATGCTGACGTGGACACTGATCGCAATCTTTCAGTACTTTCTCAGGCAGCAATGACTTCGACGTAGGCAAGAAGCTTTGCTTCATAAAGAACTCTGGCGTACGTGTCAGCACAAAAACTTTCTTAATAGCCATCTGGCGCGCTTTCTCGACCAGATAGTTCACTATCGCACTGCCCTGTCCTTGGCCTTGCCAACCGGCTTCAATACCGAGAGAGCGAATCTCTGCTAGCCCTGAGTCATAAACATACAAAGATGCACAACCAGTGACTTCTCCGTGGTGCTCTGCAACCGCGAAAGAACCAATGTCACGTACCAACTCATTACGTGAGCGTGGTAGATTCTCACCCATATTTGCCCAGTACGCCACCATGCCTTCCAGTGTCTCAATATCCGTCAGACGTGCTGGACGTACTTTGACTGCTGAAGTGTCACGTTGAGATAGACGCTTGTCTGCTTGGTCGACAGCATAAGCCACTTGCTGCGGCGACACGCCACCAAGCGCACAACGTTTCTCAAGGCATGAGTCGATGGTCAAGATGTCATACACATCCGCCTCAATCACTTCCGAGAAGGATTTCAATTCTTCAATCGACAACTCTTCTAACGCGCAGCCTTTGGCAATTGCACCAACCACGGCAACGCCGACGATATGGTGCGCTTCACGGAATGGGATGCCTTTCGCCACTAGGTAATCTGCCAGCTCAGTTGAGTTTGCGTAACCTTGCTTCGCCGCTTCTAACGTACGCTCGCCATTAACCTTAATGCCATCAAAACACAATGCTGCCATTTCCATACAGTCGTTCCATGTGTCAAGCGCATCGAACAGACCTTCTTTGTCTTCCTGCATGTCTTTGTTGTAAGCCAGTGGCAAAGCTTTCACTGTCATCATCATGCCAGCAAGCGCGCCATATACACGACCTGTCTTACCACGAATGAGCTCTAGGGCATCTGGGTTTTTCTTTTGTGGCATCAGAGAAGAGCCGGAAGTCACCGTATCAGCCAACTCAATAAAGTTAGACTCACCTGAGTTGTAGAAGATCATGTCTTCTGCCAAACGAGATAGGTGTAACATCGAGATAGACGCCACAGACATCAGCTCCATCACATGGTCACGGTCAGAAACCGAATCTAGTGAGTTACGTGTCGCACGATGGAAACCAAGGTTATGAGCCAGCTCTTCACGGTCGATTGGGTAAGCGGTACCGGCAAGTGCACCCGAGCCGAGAGGACACGTATCCAAACGCTTTAGCGCATCGTTCAGACGTGAGTAATCACGCTCAAACATTTCAACATAAGCCAAACACCAGTGCGCAAACGTCACAGGCTGAGCACGTTGTAAATGCGTATAACCTGGTAGAACAGTGCCTTGATGCTGCTTCGCAACACCAACCATCTGAGTTTGTAGGCGATCAAGTGCAATTAACAGCTGCTGACCTTGCTGACGACACCAAAGCTTGAGATCGGTTGCCACTTGGTCGTTACGAGAACGTCCCGTGTGTAGCTTTTTACCTAGGTCGCCGACCTTGTTGATCAGTTGCTGCTCGACCCAAGAGTGGATATCTTCAGCGTCTGAGCGCAAGATTTGATGTGGGTCTTCCATCACTTCAAGCTTGAGTTCATTCAGTGCCAACTCAAGCTTTTGTTGTTCATCTGCAGATAACACGTCAACAGACAGCAATGCTTTAGACCACGCAATTGAGCCTACGATGTCTTGCTCAGCCAATCGGTAATCGAAACGCAATGAATCGTTGAAGTCTTTAAATCTGGTGTCTGCCGCTTGGGTAAATCTTCCGCCCCATAATGCCATTGCGTTTCTCCTGATGACTATTGCTTACGCTAACGTGTTCTTCATTAAGTGTTGACCAAATCGATGGTCATCTGCTCACTTTTTCTTATGTCTCAACGTTACGATAATCACGGATAAAAATAAAGTAGAAATTCAATATTTTTACATATTTATTCATGGTTATTTTATCTTTATGCCAATGAGGTCAGCAAAAACGAAAAAGACCTGCCAATGGCGGCAGGTCTCTTATCTTATAAGGCGTTAAATTGGCTTATTTTTTCTGGCTGTTCAGCGCACGAATACGGCTTGATAGCGAGTAAAGACGGATAAAGCCTTCAGCATGACTTTGGTCATAAACTTCATCTTCACCAAAAGTAGCAAACTCTTCAGAGTACAAACTGTTATCCGAACGTTTTTGCGTCACTGTTGCTTGGCCTTTGTAAAGCTTCACAACCACTTCGCCATTCACGTCTTGCGCGAGTTCTTCAGAAGCCGCAAGGATTGACTTACATAGCGGTGTGAACCAACGACCGTCATAAACAAGGTGCGATGCTTTCAAGCCAAGCTCTTCACGGAATTCAAATGATGCTTTGTCCAACACAAGTTGCTCTACCGCACGCAGCGCTTCCATCATGATGGTGCCACCCGGAGTTTCGTAGCAACCACGAGACTTCATACCAACCAGACGGTTTTCTACGATATCAATACGACCAACACCGTGCTTCGCACCTTTCTCGTTTAGATATACCAACGCGTTGTATGGTGTCATCGCTTCGCCGTCCACCTCAACAATTTCACCTTTCGCTACTTTCAACGTCACAGTTTCAGCTTCATTCGGTGCTTGCTCTGGATCTACCGTCCAAGCCCAGCAATCTTCATTTGGCGCATTCCATGTATCTTCTAGAACGCCACCTTCAGTAGAAATGTGCCATGCGTTTGCATCACGTGAGTAAATCTTAGTAAGAGATGCTGAACAAGGGATATTACGCTCTGCTAGGTAATCCAAACACTCTTCACGGCTCACTAGATCCCACTCACGCCAAGGCGCAATAACATTCAGATCTGGTGCTAGTGCTGCAAATGCACCTTCAAAACGTACTTGGTCGTTACCCTTACCTGTACAGCCATGACACAGCGCGTCTGCACCCACTTTACGTGCGACTTCAACCTGCGCTTTAGCAATAATTGGACGCGCCATTGATGTACCTAGTAGGTATTTACCTTCATAGTAGGCACCGGTTTTTAGTGTCGGGAAAATATAATCCGCGACCATTTCTTCTTTCAGCTCTGCGATGTAACACTCAGAAGCACCAGAAGCTTTTGCTTTTGCTTCAATGCCTTCTAGCTCTTCGGCACCTTGACCAACATCGGCAACGAAAGCCACCACTTCACAGTCGTAGTTCTCTTTTAGCCAAGGGATGATTACTGAAGTATCTAGACCGCCTGAGTATGCGACTACCACTTTATTTACGTTCACTTTGCTCATGTTTTTCTCCAAACTTAACTGGCGCTGCTCTCGGCGGTCAGTGCCAACCACTTCCTAATGTTGAATTCTTTAACTGTTTTGCTTCTGCTTTATTGCGGCAGAAACTGCGTTCCAATACTTTCACCCGCGAATAGCTGGGTCAGTTTCTCTGGGTAACGCCATGTCGCAACTTCGATAGGACGACCAAGATCATTGGCGGCCTCCAAAGCGGCTTTAACTTTGACGATCATGCCGTCAGTGATCACTTGCCCTTGGATCAACGCATCGGCTTCTTGCTCAGATAGCGTTTTGATCAAATGCCCTTTGCCATCGAGTACACCGCTAACATCAGACAGAAGCACTAACTCCGCATCCAATGCACCGGCCACGGCTACCGCAGCTTGGTCAGCATTCACATTCATCATCTGACCTTTTTTAGTCAGACCAATTGAGCTGATGATCGGCAGTGCACCTGCGTTTAGCACCGCTTGTAATAAGGTCGAATCACCTGGTGATGCTTTGCCTACTGCGCCTAACTCAGGGTCAAGCTCTTCAACATGACATAACCCACCATCAGCGAGGCTAAGACCCACCGCATTCAGACCATCTGCAATCGCTTGACCTTGAAGCAACTTGTTTGCGGTACCTGCAAGCGCGCCTGCAATCACAGGAATTTGCTCATAAGGCGTCACACGAAGACCGTTTTTCTTTACGGTTTCAAGCTGAAGCTTTGCCATCAACTCATCAACTAGGTAGCCACCGCCATGAACGATGGCGATTTGTCGCTGTGCCGACTTTTGGTAAGCCGCAATGGCACCAAACAGTTGGCTTAAGGTTTGAGTGCAAGATAGAGCTGCACCACCGAGCTTAATGACTAAAGGAGCTTGATTGGTTTGCGTCATCGCATTTCCCTCTTTCAACGACTACAGCAACGCTGTCAGTTCTGGGTAACCGTAATGAATATTGAGACATTGCATCGCTTGACTCGATGCACCTTTAAGTAAGTTGTCGATTGCCGAAATCACAATGATGTGTTCGCCTTGTACCTTCCAGCCGATATCACAGAAAGGGGTATTTTCGACATCCTGAATACGTGGAATACCGTCACCTTTAAGGCGAACCACTGGCTTGCCTTGGTAAGCTTGTTCAAACGCTTGTGCCACTTGTGCTTCCGTCACGCCTTGCGACAGTTTCATAGTGATCGTGGCAAGAATGCCGCGCTTAAAGTTGCCTAGGTGTGGAGTAAAAATCACATCGCAACCCAAGTGCTGAGCAATCTCTGGTTGGTGACGATGGTTAAACACACCGTAAGGTTGCAAGCTCACTTCGCAGAAGCTGTTAACCATGGAAGCTTTACGCCCTGCGCCAGATACACCACTGGTTGCATTAATCACTGGCCATTGGTTGGTATCCAGTAATGCGTGTTCTAATAAAGGTTTGATTGCAAGCTGTGAAGCGGTTGGGTAGCAACCTGCTACTGCAATCAAAGGAGTGGTTTTTATTGATTCTTGGTTCCACTCCGCTAAGCCGTATGCTGCTTTATCTAACCAGTTGTTATATTGATGTTCGAAGCCATAAAAGGTGTTGTAGAAGCCTTCGCTTTTCACACGGAATGCACCCGATAAATCGAATACCTGACATCCCGCCTCTAAGAAAATTTGAGCTAAATCGTGGCTTACTTCATGTGCTGTGGCCAGAAAGACCACATCAGACACTTGAGCGACTTGCTCAGGGTCAGTCAGTGGTGAAACTGGCATATCAATCACACCCGCTAACTTGCCGTGCAATTGAGCAATATTCTTTCCTGCATCTACGCTATTGGCGGAAACGTATAAACCTGATAGCGTGAGTTCAGGGTGTTTGTTGACCATTAAAGCCAACTCTGCGCCGGTGTAGCCGCTGGCTCCGATAATCGTAGTTTTTAGCATTACATGACATCCATATACTTAAGGCTCAAAATGACTATTCATATTTAATTTTTGCTTTATTTTGATTTTTTATTCATTAAATATGATTTAATATGTTTTTTACATTTTTGTGCTCTGTCTGTCAATAGGAGAATTGAAGAATCCATGCAATTACCAAGCTTTCTAGAGGTCTATGAAGGACTGATCAGTACCTCTTCGATCAGCTCAACCGATCCAAGCTGGGATCAAGGCAATGCCAAAGTGATCGAGAAGCTAGCTTCTTGGTTTAAAGATCTTGGCTTCAGCGTTGAAGTGATCGAAGTGGAACCAGGCAAACACAATATGATCGCACGTATGGGCGAAGGTGAAGGCGGTCTACTTCTGGCAGGTCACAGCGATACCGTGCCATTTGATGAAGGGCGCTGGAGTTTTGATCCGCATAAGCTGACCGAGAAAGACAACCGCTTTTATGGTTTGGGTACGGCGGATATGAAAGGCTTCTTTGCCTTTATTTATGAAGCGGTAAAGAAAATCGACTGGAGTAAGCAAACCAAGCCGCTTTATGTATTGGCGACCTGTGATGAAGAAACCACTATGCTGGGTGCGCGTCATTTTACTGAGAATGCGCCTTTTAAGCCGGATTACTGCATCATTGGCGAGCCCACAAGCCTAGTGCCCATTCGTGGTCACAAAGGGCACGTAGCAAATGCCATTCGCGTAACCGGCAAATCCGGTCACTCATCCGATCCTGCGCTCGGCGTCAATGCCATTGAAATCATGCATGAAGTCATGTTTGCCATGATGCAACTGCGCGACAAATTGGTTAAAGAGTATCACCATCCGGGTTTTGCCATTCCAAGCCCTACCCTAAACCTTGGTCATATCCATGGCGGTGACAGCGCAAACCGGATTTGCGGTTGCTGTGAACTGCATTATGACGTGCGTCCTCTTCCTGGTATTAGCCTTGATGGTTTAGAGAACATGTTGCGTGGCGCATTAAAAGAAGTCGAAGCGAAATGGCCAGGGCGATTAGAGATTATTCCTCTGCACGATCCAATTCCGGGTTACGAATGCCAACATGACCACCCATTTATTGGTGGTGTTGAAGAGATCTGCCAAACCAGTTCGGAAACCGTTAACTACTGTACTGAAGCACCATTCCTACAGCAGTTGTGCCCAACCTTAGTTCTCGGCCCTGGTTCTATTGACCAAGCCCACCAGCCAGATGAATTCCTCTCTTTCGACTTTATTGACCCAACCATCGATGTGCTGTCACGTGCGATGGTGAAATATTGTTGTTAGTCGCATTCTGTACTTTCCTGACAATGCAGCTCAATTGAGCTGCATTTTGTTATCTTCGATTCTCTTCTTCTAGCACGCTATATCCTTCTTTAAGCGGCTATTTTGTAATTAATTTTCACTTCTACCGAGAGAAGCTGGCCTAATTTTGCTCTAAATCAGGTCAGCAGCGGAATAATTGCAAACTTACTCTGCTTTATTTGACTAGAACTGGTTATTTTCGCTAGATTGGAGTCTTAACAAGGACAATGGATGTAGTTTTTTTACGAGGCAGGATGACAATGAACGAGAAATACGCCGCACTCAAAAGTAATGTGCGCATGTTGGGCCACCTTCTGGGTAACACGATTCGTGATGCTCATGGCGAAGAAATCTTCGAGAAAGTGGAAACCATTCGTAAATTATCCAAATCGGCTCAAGCTGGAAATAGCGCTGACAGAGAAAGCTTAATAGAAGAAATTAAAAGCTTGCCAGATGAGCAATTGACGCCCGTTACTCGCGCGTTCAACCAATTTCTAAACCTGACCAATATTGCTGAGCAATACCACACCATTTCACGCCACTGTGAAGAGCATATCTGCGAACCTGACGCAATTAACTCGCTGTTCTCAAAGCTGGTGCAAAATGATGTAAGCAAGTTAGACACGGCACAAGCGGTTCGTGACCTGAACATTGAATTAGTTCTCACTGCGCACCCGACCGAAATCACTCGTCGCACCATGATCAACAAACTGGTGAAGATCAACGAGTGCCTATCTAAGCTAGAGCTGAGCGATCTCTCTTTCAAAGAGCGTAAAAAAACTGAACGTCGCCTTGAGCAGCTGATCGTTCAAAGCTGGCACTCTGACGTTATTCGTCAGCAGCGACCTACACCGCTTGATGAAGCTAAATGGGGCTTTGCGGTTGTAGAAAACTCACTATGGGAAGCCGTGCCTGACTTCCTACGTGAAATGAACGACCGCCTGAAATCTTACCTTGGCGAAGGTCTACCAATTGATGCTCGCCCTGTGCACTTCTCATCTTGGATGGGCGGTGACCGCGACGGTAACCCATTTGTGACCCACAGTGTGACTCGTGAAGTACTACTTCTGTCTCGTTGGAAAGCGGCAGACCTATACCTTAACGACATCAACGAGCTGATCAGCGAACTGTCTATGACAGTGTGCAACGACAAAGTTCGTGAGCTTGCGGGTGAAGATCAACACGAACCATACCGTGCGATCCTAAAACAGCTACGTTCACTACTGAACGAAACCAAAGATATTCTCGACGCGAAAGTTCACGGCCAGAAGCTGGCAGTCAAAGCACCTCTGCAAAAAGTAGAGCAACTTTGGGAACCACTTTACGCGTGTTACCAGTCGCTAAACGAATGTGGCATGGGCGTGATTGCCAACGGCTCACTGCTGGATACGCTGCGCCGCGTTAAAGCCTTCGGTATCCACCTAGTTCGCCTCGATATTCGTCAAGAAAGTACTCGTCATGCTGACGTGCTTTCTGAATTGACTCGTTACCTAGGCATTGGTGACTATGAGCAGTGGAGCGAGCAAGACAAGATCGCTTTCCTAACCAACGAACTTGCGTCTAAGCGCCCTCTTCTACCTCGTGACTGGGAGCCATCAGAACCCGTTAAAGAGGTTTTGGATACCTGTAAGATTGTTGCCGCACAACCTCGTGAAGCGTTTGGAGCTTACGTTATCTCAATGGCACGTACCGCTTCTGACGTACTTGCCGTGCACCTACTGCTGCAAGAAGCAGGTTGCCCTTACCGCATGGACGTATGTCCACTGTTCGAAACGCTAGACGACTTGAACAACGCGGAAGCGGTTATCAAACAGCTGATGGGCATCGACCTATACCGTGGCTTTATCCAGAACCACCAAATGGTGATGATCGGCTACTCTGACTCTGCAAAAGATGCAGGTGTAATGTCAGCAGGTTGGGCGCAATACCACGCGATGGACTCACTGGTTAAGGTTGCGGAAGAAGAAGGCGTTGAACTCACACTGTTCCACGGGCGTGGCGGTACGATTGGTCGTGGTGGCGCTCCAGCACACGCTGCACTATTGTCTCAACCACCTAAGAGTCTGAAAGGCGGTCTGCGCGTAACAGAACAAGGTGAGATGATCCGCTTTAAGCTGGGTCTACCTGATGTTGCCGTTAACAGCTTCAACCTGTACGCAAGTGCAATCCTTGAAGCAAACCTACTGCCACCACCAGAGCCTAAGCAAGAGTGGCGTGATCTAATGGACGTGCTGTCAGAAGTGAGCTGTGAATCTTACCGCAGTGTCGTTCGTGGCGAACCAGACTTCGTGCCTTACTTCCGCCAAGCAACACCTGAGCTTGAACTAGGTAAACTGCCTCTAGGTTCACGCCCAGCGAAGCGTAACCCGAATGGTGGTGTAGAAAGTTTGCGTGCAATTCCATGGATCTTCTCTTGGAGCCAAAACCGTTTGGTTCTACCAGCATGGTTAGGCGCAGGTGAGGCCATTCAGTACTCTGTAGACAAAGGTCATCAGGCGCTACTGGAAGAAATGTGTCGTGAATGGCCATTCTTCTCAACTCGCCTAGGTATGCTTGAGATGGTGTACACCAAGTGCAACATGGATATCTCTCGTTACTATGATCAGCGCTTGGTTGATGAGCCGCTTCAGCCGCTGGGTGATCGTCTACGTGAGCAACTTCAGCGTGATATTAAGTCAGTACTGAATGTAGAGAACAACGAGAACCTGATGCAAAGCGACCCTTGGGGCCTAGAGTCCATTCGCCTACGTAACATCTACGTTGAGCCATTGAACATGCTTCAAGCGGAATTGCTGTACCGTACTCGTCAAACAGAAGAAGCTTCTGCAAACTTAGAAGAAGCATTGATGGTGACGATTGCTGGTATCGCAGCAGGTATGCGTAACACAGGCTAACTGAGCTACGTAGAAAGAACCAAAAGGCTGAGCGAAAGCTCAGCCTTTATTATTATCCGCCAACCACTTCTACTATTTGGACAATACGCAACCAGCTTATTAATCCACACAGAAAACAAAAAGTCCCCATCAAACAAAATAATTCACTACACAAAAACACTATTGAGTATTTTATTAGTTTTTTTGGGTAATTTTGTCCTACTATTCCACTTCATGCTTATTATTTATATACTACTTCCCTGCTGGAAGCTCACAAATCCAATCAAATAAGCTCCAGCTCGATGGAAACATCCATCAACTCTAGGTGATAAACGGCTTTAAGGTGACAGGACCAACATTGTTGGTGCTATCTACACATTAAAAAACTTAAGCGTCATGAAGAACGCAAATGAAAGTGTAGATAGCTTGTTTACAAGTTTATTGACCATTTGGATTGAAGACATGTCATTACCACACGTAATTCTAACTGTACTTAGCACTCGCGACGCTACCGGTTACGACATCACTAAAGAATTCTCAGCTAGCATCGGTTACTTCTGGAAAGCAAGCCACCAACAAGTTTATCGTGAACTTAATAAAATGGCTGAGAAAGAGCTGGTTACTTGCGTATTAGAACCTCAAGAAGGCAAGCCAGACCGTAAGGTTTACTCAATCACTGACGCAGGCCGTAGCGCATTGGGCGAGTGGTTTGATCAGCCAACTGCACACCCAACTGTACGTGACGAATTCTCAGCGAAGCTTATGGCTTGTGCCGTGCAACCTGCAGCGCCTTTCCGTGACCAGCTGTCTGAGCTTGTAGAAGAGTCTCGTAAACTGGTTGCTCACTACAAAGAAATCGAAGCTGCGTACTACGCAACGCCATCAACGCTAGACAAGCAAGCGCGTCTAGAGCGTCTAACACTTCGTCGTAACCTAATGCTACGTGAAGCGTGGATTAACTGGGCAGAAGAAGTGCTAACAGAACTTGAAGTGATCGGCTAATTCGTCACTTTAAATAAAACGAAAAGGCTTGCCGTTGGGCAAGCCTTTTGTCTATCTGGGGGAAGTATATTAAGCACCGACTGCAACTTGTGGACGAACACCTAGAGTGTGGCATAGCGCATAGGTCATTTCCGCACGATTCAGGGTGTAAAAGTGGAAATCTTTCACACCTTCACGGCTTAGTACACGCACCATATCAATCGCTTGGCTTGCACCGACCAGCTGACGCGTCACTGGATCATCATCCAAGCCTTCAAACTGCTTGCTCATCCAACCTGGCACTTTCACATTGTTCTGTGCCGCAAAGCGAGAAGCTTGCTTGAAGTTCGAAACAGGTAAGATACCCGGAACGATTTCTACGTCGATTCCAGCCGCGACACAGCGGTCACGGAAACGCAGGTAAGACTCCACATCAAAGAAGAACTGAGTAATCGCGCGGTTTGCACCTGCGTCGACTTTACGCTTTAGATTCAGTAGATCCGATTGCGCACTTTTCGCCTCTGGGTGTACTTCTGGAAATGCCGCTACAGAGATATCGAAATCATGGCGTGCTTTCAGCAGTTCAACCAAGTCCGACGCATACATATCTGGCGCGCCACCACCCGGTGGAATATCACCACGTAGAGCAACGATGTTCTTGATACCGTTATTCCAGTAATCATCTGCAATGTCGATCAGCTCATCACGAGTTGCATCAATACAGGTTAGGTGAGGCGCAGCCACAAGACCCGTCGCCGCTTTGATTTCTTTAATGATCGAGTGAGTTCTATCACGTTCACCTGAGTTGGCACCGTACGTAACAGAAACGAATTTTGGTTGAAGAGTTTTAAGACGATGCACTGAGTTCCACAGCGTTTCTTCCATCTTCTCACTGCTTGGCGGAAAAAACTCGAATGAGACGTTGATATTGTCTGATAGTTCAGCGATATTCTGGTTTAAGGCATCGATGTGCCCTGCATGCGTGTATCCCATCTTACTCTCCCTGTGGCAACTCCACCACGAAATCAAAATTCCTCAAATCGACGTTTAGACGTCTATATGTCTGCAGAATGTATTGAATACGATTTAATGTCAACCTTGTGATTATGAATTTTTCTCAAGTTCATAATGAGGATAGTTCAAGTTTCTTGGCGGCTTATCCTTAGCCTCGCTTTCCGATTCAGTATGGCATTATCCAAATAATAAAAAACCCCGGAAACGCTCCGAGGTTTTGTTGTCGTTCGCAAAAATGGATTTGGTCAGATCAGAACAAACCAGCCAAGCGATTCAGGTCTGATTGAATGGCCCCTGCGGTTACTTCACGTCCTGCACCTGGCCCACGAATCACTAGTGGATTGTCTTTGTACCATTTACTCTCAATGGCGAAGATATTGTCACATGGCAGCAAATTCGCTAAAGCATGTTCACGTGATAACGCTTCAACGCCTACTGTGGCTTTGCCATTACGCTCTAGACGAGCCACATAACGCAGCACTTGGTGGTTTCTCTGCGCCTTGGTCAAACGTTCTTGAAGAATCTCGCTGAGAATATCTCCTTGGTCGAAGAAAGCGTCTAGGCTCAAGTCTCGCAATTCTGCTGGCACCAGCGACTCTACTTTCACGTTCTCTGGTTCAATATCCAAACCAGATTCTCGCGCTAAGATGACCAGCTTACGCATCACATCAGAACCATCAAGGTCAGAACGAGGGTCAGGCTCAGTCAAGCCCTGTTGCCATGCTAAATCAACAAGCTCAGCAAAAGGTACCGAACCGTCAAACTGTTGGAATAACCACGATAACGTACCGGAGAAGATGCCTGATAGTGCGACGATATCATCACCACTTTCACGTAAATCTCGAACGGTATGGTTGATTGGTAGTCCTGCACCAACGGTCGCATTGTACAACCAATGGCGGCCAATTTTAGCAAACGCGTCTTGTACTTGATGGTAGTACTGACTGTCCGCCGAACCTGCTACTTTGTTCGCCGAAATTAGGTGAATGCCTTGCTGTGCGATTTCCACATAACGTGTCGCCAGCTCTTTACTTGCCGTAACATCCAGTACCACGGCTTCATCAAAGTTTTGTATCGCACCAAGCTTTGCCAGCCAGTTGCCATCATTCTCAGTGCTTTCGTCATCAAAACGCTGAGCAACCGTCGCGGCATCAATACCGTTTTCATCAAACCAGTACGTTTGGCTGTCGACAACCGCTACCAAGTCAAAGCTCATGCCGTGACGTTTTTCGAGCTCTTCTTTTTGCTCTGCGAACAGTGATAACCAACTTGACCCAATATTGCCTTTTCCACACAAAGCCACCGCTACGCGCTTCTGCGCTTGAAACAATTGGCTATGAATACTTTGTACTAGCTCTTCGACTTCAGCGCGACGCAACACGGCGACCAAACTCAAGCCAGATTCCGTCTCTGAAATAAACTCCACCGGAGCGTGTTTCAATTGCTGATAAAAACCAAAGCAGTGATTCGCATTTTTCGTCACACCGGCACCGACGGCAGCCAGTAGTGAATAGCCTTCTTTCAGTTTGATTTCCGCTTCAACGGCCAACTCTTGCAGATAGGTTAATGCGCCGCCAGCAATCTCTGCGGTGTAGGCTAAACGTAAGGTCTGCTGATCTTCTTGTGCTTCGAATGCTAAAGGCTCCAATTGAGCACGTTTTAGCGCCTGCAGAACTTCTTTCTGCGCTCGCTCAAAATCGTGACCATGGATAAAAGACAGCTGCACCAATAGCACTTCATCAAGAGAGGTAATGATTTTTGCACCGCGGCCGGATGCCAATACACGTTCGATTCGTGTTGAGCCAGACTCTGGCTGGTAGCTGCATTTTAGGTTCAAATCCATCGCGCTTTGAGCCACAGGCTGAAGTGTACGACTGTGTAACACCGGCGCAGCAAGACGAGCCAGCTCACTCGCTTCATCCAAGCGCAATAGAGGGAGCAGGCAAGCATCCGATACCAAACGAGGATCTGCGCTGTAAACGCCAGCCACGTCACTCCAGATGGTCACCGAATTAACTTCAGCTAAAGCACCAATCACGGTTGCTGAGTAGTCTGAACCATTGCGTCCAAGCAATACTGTCTCACCCGCTTCGTTTTGCGCCATAAAGCCAGTAATAATGACGCGTTTATGGCTGTGTTGAGCCAACGCTTCTTTAATCAATACATATGAACGAGCACGATCAACCTCTGGCTGTGTGCCAGCTTCCGCACGCAGAAAGACACGTGAATCTTGCGCTACTGCTGGCAGATCCTGCTGTGATAACAGCGCAGCCAGTAAGCGTGAGGACCATACTTCGCCATGACCTAAAACCGCCGCTTTTTGTGTTTCGGTTAGTGGCGCTGTTAACTCTGCCAAGGTACTGAATTCATCTTGAAGAGAAGCAAGCAGTTGCGCTTGAACTTCACCTTCTAGTAAAGCTTCTACCAATTCAGTTTGGAACTGTCGCAAGCTCTGCAAGGCTTCATGGGCAATGCGGCCATCTTTATCTAAGCCTTCTAAAAACTCGATCAAGCGGTTGGTGGTTTTCCCTGCCGCAGAGACCACCACCAAGTCATTTTCTGCCGAATACTCTTTAAGAATAGTTACCACGCGCTGGTAGCACTCGGGGTTCGCTAAGCTGCTGCCGCCAAATTTATGCAGCTGACGTTGTACACTCATGACCTTCCTCTCCCAATTACTGTGCTGCTTTCGCGAATGCTTGCTCAAGATCGGCAATCAGATCTTGCGCATCTTCTAAGCCAACAGATAAACGCAGTAACTGTTGAGAGACACCTGCTTCAGCCAGTGCTTCTTCACCCATAGCACGATGCGTCATTGAAGCGGGGTGGCAAATCAAGCTTTCTACGCCACCTAGCGATTCTGCAAGAGAAAAGAGTTCAAGTTCTTTAACAAACACTTTTAGCTGATCAAATGAGCCAGCAAACTCAAAGCTCAGCATAGAACCAAAGCCCGACTGTTGCTTCTTCGCGATGTCATGACCTGGATGCTCTGGCAAACTTGGATGATAGATCTTCGCCACCAAAGATTGCGTTTGCAAATACGCTAACACTTGCTGAGAGCTTTCTTCGTGAACTCGCATTCGTGCACCCAACGTACGAATTCCTCGAAGTGTCATGAAGCTGTCGAATGGCGTACCCGTTGCACCAATGCAGTTACCCCACCATGCCAGTTCTTCAGCATGCTCTTCAGTCTTGGTGATCACCACGCCACCAATTACATCTGAGTGACCATTAATGTATTTCGTCGTTGAGTGGATAACAAAATCCGCACCTAGCTCCAAAGGCTTTTGGTACACAGGTGTCAAAAAGGTATTGTCCACGGCAACCAGTGCGCCGACTTGTTTTGCCTTTTCACACACAGCGGCAATATCGACCACGCGCACAAGCGGGTTAGACGGTGTTTCTAGCAAGATAAGCTTTGGCTTTTTCGCAATCGCCGCATCCAAAGCTTGCTGATCCGACTGATCGACAAACTGCACTTTAAAATCACCCTTGTTCGCACGAGTATTGAAAAGACGATAAGTACCGCCGTAACAATCGTGTGGTGCAACAATTAAGTCATCAGGACCAAGAAATGCCGATACCCAAAGGTTTAGCGCTGATGTACCGCAGTTAGTGACAACCGCACCTTTGCCTGATTCAAGCTCATACAACGCTTGCTCGAGCAAACCTCGGTTAGGGTTACCAGAACGGGTGTAATCATATTGTGGGACTTCACCAAACGCTGGGAAGCCATAGTTAGTCGAAAGGTAGATTGGTGGTACAACAGCGTGGTATTGACTGTCTGACTCGATACCAGTGCGTACAGCAATGGTTGCAGGCTTACGGGTGCTCATGAGTGTATCCTTTCACGGGTGGTGACATCTAAATGGGAATGCGCTATATCTAGCTTGTATTGTTCAATTGATTAATACGCTTCCCTAACTATTAACCTCACTTTACTTGTCTAAAAATAAGACGTCAACACTTCTAGACGTCTATATGTCTTTGCTTATGGCGGTAAATGCAGCTAAAATCAGCACCTATATTTATTTTTCTAACTTATTACATTAATGAAGGTGCGCAATGGCTGACTGGAATGGCGAATACATTAGCCCGTATGCTGAGCACGGTAAAAAAAGCGAACAAGTAAAAAAGATTACCGTCTCTATCCCGCTAAAAGTTTTAAAAGTGCTGACTGATGAGCGAACTCGCCGCCAGATCAACAACTTACGCCATGCGACTAACAGTGAACTACTATGTGAAGCGTTCCTACACGCTTACACAGGTCAACCACTGCCAACTGACGAAGACCTTCGTAAAGACCGTCCAGATGATATTCCTACAGAAGCAAAAGCGCTGATGACGGCAATGGGCATCGAATTCGAAGCGTTTGACGAAGAATAATTGCTTACAAATTCGTCAACATTGTAAAGCTGCACCGGGGGTAGCTTCGACCAAACTAAAAAGGGACGCCATCGCGTCCCTTTTTGTTTGTCGTCAGAAAAGACTCTGGCTTACTCAGCCATGTAGTTTTCTGGCATTTCAATACGTGCCACACCTGAATCAACAGCAGCTTGAGCAACCGCTTTTGCGACACGTGGTAGTAGACGTGGGTCCATTGGTTTTGGAATGATGTAGTCAGAGCCAAACTCTAGCTTATCTACGCCAGCCGCTTTCAATACCGCTTCTGGTACTGGCTCTTTCGCTAGTTCACGAATCGCATCAACTGCCGCTAGCTTCATCTCATCGTTGATTTCACTTGCACGAACATCCAATGCACCACGGAAGATGAATGGGAAACACAATACGTTGTTTACTTGGTTCGGGTAATCACTACGACCTGTACCCATGATCAAGTCATCACGCACTTCATGAGCCAGTTCAGGTTTGATTTCTGGATCTGGGTTTGAACATGCGAACACAACTGGCTTATCAGCCATTAGCTTCAATGCTTCTGCAGGAAGCAGATTTGGACCCGATACGCCCAAGAACAAATCCGCACCTTCAATCACATCTTCCAGCGTACGCTTATCTGTGTTGTTTGCGAATAGTTGTTTGTATTCGTTTAGGTCGTCACGACGTGTATGGATCACCCCTTTACGATCCAGCATGTAGATCTTCTCACGCATTGCGCCACATTTGATCAACAGCTCCATACATGCCACGGCCGCAGCTCCAGCACCAAGACAAACGATGGTTGATTCTTCTAGCTTCTTACCTTGCAGCTCGATTGCGTTCAACATACCCGCAGCGGTTACGATTGCTGTACCGTGTTGGTCATCGTGGAATACAGGTACGTCACAACGTTCGATAAGACGTTTTTCAATCTCAAAACAATCTGGTGCCTTGATATCTTCTAGGTTAATACCACCGAAAGTGTCAGCAATGTTAGCTACTGTGTCGACAAATTCGTCGATCGTGCGGTGTTTTACTTCGATATCAATTGAATCTAGACCAGCAAAGCGTTTGAACAACAGCGCTTTACCTTCCATTACTGGTTTAGATGCTAGTGGCCCAAGGTTACCAAGACCAAGAATCGCCGTGCCGTTAGAAATAACCGCAACCATGTTGCCTTTCGCCGTGTACTTGTACACGTTATCAGCGTTCTGCGCGATTTCACGTACAGGCTCTGCAACACCAGGGCTGTATGCCAATGCAAGATCATTTGCTGTCTCTGCTGGCTTAGTCAGTTCTACTGCAATTTTTCCTGGGGTTGGGTACGCATGGTAATCCAATGCTTGTTGGCGGCGTTCTTCTTCTGGGGTGACTTCTTGGCGATTGTCTTCAGACATGGATCGTTTCTCTTTTGTTATTTTTTCGGTAAGGGGGAATAAATTCTAAAGGATAGAAGTCAATCTTCATAGGTAAGATTGCGAGCGATATCCTTAAAAAAGGTAATAATGTAAGAGATAAGACCAGATATCTGCGATTAGCACCTGATAGACAGATCAGGTGCACTTTTAATCACTTTCTTTCGACGAGAAAACAGCGAAATATAATCCTACTCTTCGTCGACATACTGCGCTTGTAAGTAATTTTCGATACCAGACATTTCAATCAAGCCCAATTGCGTCTCAAGCCAATCAACATGTTCTTCTTCGTCCTCAAGAATATCTTGAAAAAGGTCACGCGAAACATAATCACGAATGTCTTCCGCATAAGCGATGGCATCTTTTAGATCTGGGATGGCTGCCATTTCGAGCTTCAAATCGCATTCGATCATTTCTTTGGTATCTTCCCCAATCATCAACTTACCAAGATCTTGTAAGTTAGGCAGACCTTCCAAAAACAATATACGTTCGATCAGGTGGTCAGCGTGCTTCATTTCATCGATCGACTCGTGGTACTCCTTGTCAGCGAGGTGCTTTAAACCCCAGTCTTTGTACATACGAGCGTGCAGGAAATATTGATTGATAGCGACGAGCTCGTTGCCGAGCACTTTATTGAGATGTTGGATTATGATTGGATCGCCTTTCATGACAAAGCCCTCCTCTTTGGCTTCATTTAAATGTAGAAGCAAATGAGAAGGTGTCAAAAAGGCTTAGCGAATAATTAGCTAGCTTGTTTCAGTGTTAGGTATTCTGTTTCCGCTAAAATTTCTTTAGCTTGCTTGATGCACTTACCGCACTGACTGCCCAACGCTGTGCATCGTTTGATCCCTTTGATGTCTGATACGCCTTCATCTATCGCCAACTTCCTAATTTTCTTGTCAGAGACACCATGGCAAAGACAAACGTACATACTCACAACCTTTAAATTTCACTTTGGGAAGAAATATAAACAAGAATCGTTCTTGTTACCAGTTGTATTAAAGGGAATGACAGAACGTTTTGTTATAACGATTTCAGCCGTTTTAGAGGCTTTCAATGACTTAGCAGACAGCTAGAAACTAGGAGAAAATTGAGTAGAGCTAAAGTTATGTTTTTCAATAACAAAAAATATGACAAAGAAGGGTTGGCTTATAACCATATTGGAGGGAGGAATTGCAGATATAAAAAAGGGAAGCCTTAGCTTCCCTTTTTCTAGCGCTTTCTTCAAAAGAAGAAGAGTGCAAGATTACGATTAATTCAGTAAGAATTAGTCGAAGATCTTAGCAACAACACCAGCACCTACAGTACGGCCACCTTCACGGATAGCGAAACGTAGACCTTCGTCCATAGCGATTGGAGCGATTAGCTCAA
>NZ_JAHGAH010000323.1:0-1655 GCF_030248475.1 Vibrio sp. D173a | reverse complement strand
GACACTTTTTTACATTATGTTTAACAAAGATTCCGAAGATTCCGAAGATTCCGAAGATTCCGAAGATTCCGAAGATTCCGAAGATTAGAAATACGAATAAAATAAATGTTGGGTTCGATAAGATAAGAAGTAACATGAAAAAACTAGTAAGAAAATCAAGCAAGAAAATCCAGAAAAACAACTTCGAAGAACGATTTTCTTCGATGGTAAAAGAATATCAAGAAGCGAAAGGCATTCTCGATTCTATGACTGAAGGTTCATCAGAGTATTTATCGCAGAAAAAAGCATGCGATAAAATTTTTGCAAATGCGGAAAGATACATCAATAAGAAATAATGAATTGAAATGACTTTATTCTAACCTGAATAAAATCACCTAAATTTACTTTGCTTAGTATCGCTACATTTTTAAAAGCCTGAATCTCAGTTTTCTGCAATCGTTGGTTCAATCCGTGTCTATCTCATTTAGAAAAACCATTGAATTACTGTTGCCCGTTTATATTCTGACTTGTGTAGTCTCATTGTTGATTTCATAGCCAATATGAGCGCGGTGCGGAATTCAGTAAACCACCAAAAATAAGATGATATATGAGCAAGTTACCTAAACCGACAAAAAAGCAATTTAGTATTAATCCGAAAGGGATTAAGCGGATACCAGAAGAGTTGAAAACCATGACGGTTCGCAAACGTATAGAAGAGATTGAAGAGCAAAAAGAGTGGGATAAGGAGTAGGGACTATGAGTTCACGAAACCTCTCTGAGCTTATCAATACGACACTCCTCTTATATTCCGAAAAATTGAGCAACTTGGACCGAGACATACTGACAGGTTTACGAGATCAACTTAATCGTGAGCAAGCCTTATCAGACAAACAAGCCAAACTGTGTCAAAGGCTACTACGAAAAACGAATCATGATTGCTAGCCAACGTCAGCCGTCACAGCTGTCTACCTAGCTACCATCAAGCGTCATTCGACTTGGCATCTGATCCATTAAATCTTTAATCTCAATTAGTATTGCGCCCTCTGGCGCATGATGCTCAGCTGAGCGCTTGGCGCTCGTTAGAGTTTTCATGGTTAGCTTAGCTTTTCTAAAGCACAGATACGACCATAACCACAAAAGCTAGCTCTATTACGCGCTACCAGCAGTCAATGTTGGCCCCTTCAGTTCAGAATACATTTTCTAAAAAACGACAACTTTCAACCGAAATTAATTATTGAAAAACATATATTTAAGTCGCTTTTTGATGTTCGATTTCTTGGTGAAGTTGATAGTTCAGCAGAGTTGGAAGCCTTGCTAAGCGGTTTGCAGACAGAAAACGTTATTCTCAATTTGCTATTTCACGTGATAATTCTAGGAAGGTTTTGCTTCAAAGTTTGTTAGGGGCTGAGATGTATGGTCCCTATGCTGACATTTCTGATGACAATAACGTAAATTTCTAGTTAAGAAATTTGGCTCTATACCCGTTCAACTTGAAGATGCAGGCTTCGATATCTGAAAATTATCCGTAATTCTGGATACAAGTGAGCCTGCAACTTCTGGTAGCGTCACATCAAAAAACGTTTTGATAGCAGAGGTGAATGCTGCTTTGGAGGGAAAATAGACATTGTTCCTCACATGCTCATTCATTACTTTCCAAAGCCGCTCTATTGGATTTA
>NZ_JAHGAH010000322.1:0-5040 GCF_030248475.1 Vibrio sp. D173a | reverse complement strand
GATTAAACACCGCAACTTGGAAAACGGATTTGGCTAAATCAATTGAGATTGTGCTAGATTGATTCATGGTATGGGCTCCTATTTTGGTTTGTACCTGTAACTTTAGCTGACACAGTCAGTTGAGGTGGGGAGTCCATACCATTGAGAGTAATTCAGAATCTACCTACCAAGTGCTGCTGAATCCCGATGTTCTCAAAGTTCCAGCTCGCTGTCCCTAGATTCATAGTCGCGCTTAGGCTTGCTGGAATGACTCGTTTTAGGTTTAGGAGTTGGTTTATAGGGATTCAACTCGCACTGAGGCTCCCAACAGCGTCATTCCCTAGAGTGAAGAATGAGCGAGTAGGGAATCTCAATTCACACTCATGAAGTAAATGTCGTCATTCTGAAAAGCGAGGAACGAGAGTAATTCAGAATCTACCTACCAAGTGCTGTTGAATCCGGATGTCCTCTTAAAGTTCCAGCTCGCTGTCCCTAGATTCCTAGTCGCGCCTAGGCTTGCTGGAATGACTCGTTTTAGGTTTGGGTGGTGGTTTATAGGAGCTCATTTCAAACAGAGACTCCCAACAGCGTCATTCCCTAGAGTGAAGAATGAGCGAGTAGGGAATCTCATTTCACACTCATGCCCGAAATGTTGTCATTCTGAAAAACGAGGAACGAGAGTAATTCAGAATCTATCCACCAAGTGCTGTTGAATCCCGATGTTCTCAAAGTTCCAGCTCGCTGTCCCCAGATTCCTAGTCGCGCTTAGGCTTGCTGGAATGACTCGTTTTAGGTTTAGGAGTTGGTCTATAGGGACTTAACTCGCACTGAGACTCCTAATAGTGTCATTCCCTAGAGCGAAGAATGAGCGAGTAGGGAATCTCATTTCACACTCATGAACTAAATGTCGTCATTCTGAAAAACGAGGAACGAGAGTAATTCAGAATCTACCCACCAAGTGCTGCTGAATCCCGATGTTCTCAAAGTTCCAGCTCGCTGTATCTAGATTCCTAGTCGCGCTTAGGCTTGCTGGAATGACTCGTTTTAGGTTTAGGAGTTGGTTTATAGGGATTCAACTCGCACTGAGGCTCCCATTAGCGTCATTCCCTAGAGTGAAGAATGAGCGAGTAGGGAATATCATCGTTATATTTGCTCAGAAAAACCAGCCATTAACCTGCAAAAAACGCGCGGCGAAAGTCCGCAACCTCTTGTTGGTAATAACGTTGCCACTCAGAATCTGACCAACTCGCGTGGCTGGTGGCTCTTTGCGATGCCAGCCTTGATTCCAGCTGCTGCAACTCACTTTGATAATCGCGTACTTGCTGCTTTTGCTCTGCAACTTGCTGCTCTCGGGCGACTATCTCTTCACTCTCTTGCTCAGAAAGGTAGTTCTGTTTAAATGCCTGAATCAACGCCTCACGCTCTGATTCAGTTATGCCATCAGGAATCAACGCGACTGCTCGCTCATACTTGGCTTGGTGGCTCTCTAAACCCAACGCGGCTTCACGGCCTTGCCACGTTTGGAGCAAATCCTCGTAGGCTTGTACATAGTCTTGAGCTGGAGTTGAAGCCAATTGCTCGGCTTGCAAACTAAAATCGTACAGCGCGAATTCATCAGCAAAAATCACTTCTGCCAGTTCACCCCAAATCTTTTTTGCTTCTGATTTGAGAAGCGCGATACGAGACGCCAGCGGCTGTTGCTCATCAAACAATAAATTTCCCAAGCTTTGCTGCCAAAGGCTATTGAGCTGGTGGTAATTCGCTAGCAGGGCAAAACGCTCCGCAGACAAATGCGCTTCAAGCTCAGCCAATTGAGATTCGCAGTTGTGGTCAGACATACACGTATGCCAAAACATTTCTATCTCTTCTTTGAATGCTCTCCCTTTGAGCTCACTCAAGCGCTTAGCTATGGCCTCAATCGGAGAGGGCATCTCTTTGGCTTTCGGTACGATGACCTTACCAGTCGATTGACTCACCCCTAAAGAGGCTCCGTCGTTCGTTTGGGGTTCAGAAACCTTTTCCAATGCAGAAGATAACGGCAATAAGCTTCCACTCTTGCCTCCATTGGCTGAAAACCAAATTGTGCCCGCTACCACAGCGGACACAGTAATTAACGCGATTGGCTTCATGGCTTGAGCACTGTACTTACTGGGAAATGATCCGACAGATTGTAATGCTTCCATAGACTTGCTGCCGTTGAACGTGGAACATCTACGCGGTTATCGTTAAACGACTTCGCGCCATATTCACTACTCACCATCACGTAGTCGAGGTACTCCACATTGTCGCCACCAGATAACGCTTTGCCTGCAAAGTTGTTAATGCGCGGGTCAAACGTCGACGCGGTATAACCGGAATACTCAGGCTCAACCGCGCTGAGGTTCGCGATCATCTGTTGGTAATCACCAGGAAACTTCAACTTATTCACATTGAAGTCGCCGCTGTAAACCACGGTTTCATTGGCTTGGATATTCAAGGATTTAGCCATCGCACGCATCTGCTTGAACTGACGCTGACGATGCTCACGCGCGATGTCGGTATCAGAAGAGGCGGCATGAGTAGCAAAGACATGGTAAGCCTGACCACCTTTAATGATCTCCGCATAATTTATGCCCTTGTCGGCGAAGCAGTCAGTACTAGAACAATCGGGAAAGACGTACTGCGCCTGATTCACGATAGGGTAGCGGCTCACAATTGTCACGCCGCCGTCATGAATGTTGAAGCCATCCTTATCCAGCATTTTGGTTTGATATGGGTATTCTTTAGCAAGCTCACGCAAAAACGCCTCTCGACCATCCGCAAACACCTCTTGCAGAGCGACCACATCGTAACCTTTCACGTATTCAGGAATCAGCTCGTAGCGGTCACCAATGTGAGAAGCCACCGCTGGCAGTGCCCAAATGTTGTAAGTCACCAACTTAAGGTGCTGTTCGTTATCATCGGCAATTTCATCGACCTTGTTCGGCGTGATGGTGTAATACAAGTCATCATAGCGCGCAGTTTTGTCAGATTTAAAAGCCAGCTCGGTTGTACTAGTGCCAAATGCATCGGTATCAGAGCGGTGGATGTTGCGATCCTCCTTTAATGCCAGAACCACATCGGCAGCGGATACGCCATATTTAATGGTGGAGTTATACCAATGGCCGTCCATCACTTGCTTTAAAGTAATGCTTTCACCCAAGGAGTTAGAAACTACGGTCTCGAAGCGATACTGCTGACCGGTTCGAACGCCTTCCCAGCGGTTAAAACTTAAAATTGATTTAGTTTCCCACGGGCCAAGCACTTGCACATGTTGTTGCCACTCTTCGCCGTATTCCAATAAGTCACTGCCTTCGTGAGTGACTTGAATCGTTAAAGGTTGGTCCGAGTTATTCGTTAGGTATACATCGGTATCTGCGAAGCTTGGCAGTGCGAGTAAGCCACTTAGCCAAATAATCCATTGTGTTAGTTTCATCTGTCTGTCCATATGTCGAATTAGAGTTATTATTCTTATTAATAATTACGACTAGCACGTTAAATATGGATGACAGCAAACCGCACGTCGGACTTTGATAATAAGTTGTGATCTTTGTTCGGATTGAAGCTAAAATACAGAGTATTCCCCCTCCTTCCTTATACTGTGTATTTAGACAGTTGTTGTGGTAGAATACCCGCGGTTTTCGTGAAAGCTGGAGAATCAGCTGAACTCAGTTAAAATCTAATATCAGCTCACATTCGAATCGGTTATGATTATCGGCTTACATGAATTTATCGATAGAACTAACAGTTAAAGGTTCAAGTTTGTCTGTAGCAAAACCACCAATTATTTTTTCATTTTTTTCCGGTAGTGGCTTTTTAGATCTTGGCTTTGAAATGTCCGGGTTTGATGTTCGTTTTGTGAACGAATTCCACGAACCTTTCTTAAATTCTTACAAGTATTCAAGAAAACAAATGAATTTGGCTGAACCCAAATATGGCCATTTCTTAGGAAGTATTGAAGATTTTGTTACCGGAGAGCGGGCAACTGAGCTCTCTGGGTTTGTGAACAATGCCAAATCAGAGTCTTTAGTGGGCTTTATAGGAGGCCCTCCATGCCCTGATTTTTCTGTTGCTGGTAAGAACAAAGGTTCTGAAGGGGAAAATGGCAAACTCAGCCGAGTATATATAGATGCGATCATCAAAAATAAGCCAGACTTCTTTTTGTTTGAAAACGTAAAGGGCCTTTGGAGAACTGTCAAGCACAGAGCATTTTATGAAGAGATGAAAGAACGGTTAGAAATGGCAGGGTATGTACTAACCGACCGCTTAACTAATTGTATTGAGTATGGTGTACCACAAGATAGGGATAGGATATTACTTTTTGGTATCCTTAAATCACGAGCAGGAATCATACAGTCTAGTACTCTGGAAGAAAAATTTGATTGGCAGTCAAAGGTTAAGTTTGACCGCAATAAAGTGTTAGACAAAAAAATCTGGCCTAGTCAGGAAGAGTATGCACAAGATTCTGTCAAGGTCTGCCCCAAAACCTTGGAGCAATACAGAGAACTAACTGTTGAACATTGGTTTATAGAAAACAATGTATATGAACATCCTAATGCTTCTCATCACTTTAAACCGCAAGCTCTACATAGGTTCCAGACGGTTCTTGAGGGTGATGATAGCAAGAAGTCATTTAAGCGTTTGCATCGTTGGCGGTATTCTCCTACAGCTGCATATGGTAATAACGAGGTACATTTGCACCCGTATAAAGATCGTCGTTTGAGTGCAGCTGAGTCTCTAGCAATACAATCACTTCCTAAAGAGTTTTGCTTACCACCTACAATGACGTTATCAGATATGTTCAAGACTATAGGTAACGGTGTTCCATTTATTGCTTCGAAAAAGATTGCAGAAACAATTAATACTTATTTGGACACATTATAAAAGGTGGAGCTTAGGCTCTAATGCCGTTCACTTAAGGTGATCGGCATTGTTTTTTCTAGGGTATCGGCTTGGCTTTTTCTTAACGACTCTAGGGAAGGATCTTTCTCTCCTAGGTTCAAGTATTAAGCTCTCACTCATTGAGTAGAAGTTTTCGAGTTG
>NZ_JAHGAH010000321.1:0-2405 GCF_030248475.1 Vibrio sp. D173a | reverse complement strand
CTGATCGGAGTTAGCTTATACAGCCGCATGATAACTTTGATGACCCGTTATGTAATCCAATGACATTTAAATATAAAATTAATGACGAAGAAAAGACAGCTTTGGAGATATTGGGTGAGCAAGGTGTGTTTTTCTCTACTCCCTTGGACTTGGACTACTCAATGCAAGTCGCCTTTCCAGATCAGTATAATGTTAAACATGACGGGGAGAGGGGGCCGAGGCCGAAAGCTTGGGGTAACTTAAAGCCTGTGGTTTTGAAATCTAGTTACTCAAAGGCAATAGCTGAATCCTTTTACAGTGAAGAAAAAGATAAACTGACATTCAAGTGGTACAGCTATCGCTTTTTAGGCAGTAAAGGGAAGCCGGTATCTCACATTCGTGCTCTTGAGGAGATCGATTTTGAGTCGGATGAGAACAGAAATAAGATCCCTGAAAGCTTCCAAGAAATGATAAAGCATATCATTAGTGAAGTCTCTTCTTTGCCGGAGTAAGCGCTATGAATGAAGCTTGGGTTCCCAAAGATAACCTGGTTTTTGATGATGAATCACTAGAGATAATCCACTGTAATGCAAACCTGGCAGTTTGGGCTGGTCCTGGGGCAGGAAAAACTGAAATTCTAGCGCAGAAGGCCTGTTTTCTATTAGAAACAGAGCGTTGTGAATGGCCATTCAGTATTCTATCGATCTCTCGTAAGAGGGCATCGGCTTCGAATCTAAAAGAACGTGTCCAAAAGCGGAGTGGGGATGAATTATCTGAGAGGTTTCACTCCTTCACAATTGAGGCTTTTACAAAAAGCATCGTGGATAGGCTTATGTGCGTATTGCCAAAGCACAGACAGCCCAGTCCAGACTATCAGGTAACGAATGGGGGTTCCAACTTCCCAAAGAGTTTGAGCTTTGATCATATAACGTCAATCGCTCTTGAAATCTGTAATACATCTAGTGACCTTATGGCTTCACTGCGGGTTGCATATAAGTATGTTTTTATTGATGAATTTCAGGATTTAAATGGTGTCCAATACGACTTTGTAAAAGCGCTGTTTTGTAACACGGAAAGTGTTGTTACGGTTGTTGGTGACTCTAAGCAGGCGATTATGAAGTTCGCTAAAGCGTTGCCTGATGGCTTTAACCGGTTCGAGCATGATTTTAATGCTGAGCTGAAAGTTATTTATTCGAATTTTAGAGCAACACCCGAGCTTAAGGCATACATAAATAGCTTAGGCTCTTTGTGGTGGCCAATGAGTGATAAAAGCTCAAGTCCGCAAACTAAAAACACTGAACTTAATCAAAATGATTACTCAATGCTTGTATATCAGGATGATGAGCAAGAAGCAGAACAGTTGGCACGAAAGATTGCTCAGTGGGTCAATGAAGATGGAATTAAGCCCCATGATATAGCAGTGCTCTTTCGAATCAATACCAATAACAACTATGGTTTCCACATCAGTAATGCATTGCTTAAACATGGTATTTTGAGCTATGACGAATCTGTCATGCAAGATCACCTTTCAGAGCCTCTGGGGAAGATTGTTGTCTCATTCTTAACGTTAATCACAAGAGCGAGGGATATATCTTCTTGGGAGTGCCTGAGGGAGCTTTACCTATATAGCCACCCTGGTTGCGACCGCTATGAGGAGTACGAACTAAGATGCCTCTTATCCTATATATCTAACGTAAGAGGTGCTTTACTAGATAAGGATTTTGTCGCTGAGAAAATCCGAGACGTTACTACTCATTTCATCGATGAGTTTTTTTTCAAATACCTCGGTCACGCCTGGAGTCAGTACGGACAACAGGCTTTTGTGAAAGCAACCGTTCTCGGGGTTCTCGATGGGTTGGAAAAAGCCAGATTGAAGACAGAGTCATGGGCTGAAGCTGTTGATTTGATCTCTGGTGTTAACGCTATCCGAATGATGACAATTCATAAGAGTAAGGGGGCGGAGTTCGAGGCTGTGATCTTGTTGGGGTTTGAAGATCATCCATTCTTTGGGTTCAGGTATGACTCCAGCAAACTTGATGAAGAGCGCTCTACAATCTTTGTCGCGCTATCAAGGGCTAAGTCAAGGCTGTTAGTTTCAACCGCAAAAAGAAGGCAACATACTGGGCCCTCAACTCATGCCCATATGGGCAGTATTATGGATGATATGGTTAAGTTAGGAATGGTTGGACGGAGAGTGTCTATTCCTGAAGAGGTTTAACTGGATAGCAGTACTAAGCCGTTCATATATAGCGAATTTTAAAAAAGCCCCAGCTAATGGCTGAGGCTTTTTTTGTCTTGATTTGTGAACTGATCTCTATTGATTATTTGCTAATTTTGCAAACCGTTGGCAAATAAATATCAAAAAACTTCTCTGGTTGAATTTTCATCCGATGAATTTTCTAGCTAGAAAATGCCCCATTCCTTCT
>NZ_JAHGAH010000320.1:0-1480 GCF_030248475.1 Vibrio sp. D173a | reverse complement strand
CGTCTGTTTGACCAAAGTAGGAAAGCCTGTCGTTCCTATTCCGTACGGCAATAACGCTAAATCCGCCGATTTGGTGGACGGCTCAACCAGTGTCACAGCCGATGGTGGCAACAGTATTGCCTTGCAAGGCAGTAAGTTCTCAAAAAGTACAGGTGATGCCGCTGGCGATAAAAAAGGCGTGAGTTCAGGAACCATTGAAGGAGAAGCGCAGTTTGTGACGTCTTCTTCGAATGTTCTTATCGAAGGAAAAGGAGTGGCGCGCCAGAGTGATCAAATGACCATGAACAATGGCAATACCATGTGTTTTGGCGTACAGAACCCATCTTTCTCGGTCGAAGAAGATCTTGAAGAGACCTTTATCATGGACGTTTGCGTGCGTCATCCAAATGGTCAAAGACTGGTGAATGCGCCATTTAAACTCAGTGATGAGCAAGGTTCGATGGTATATGAAGCCACTTTGGATGATAAAGGGCGCAGTGATGCCGACCCGCTCAAAGGTGGCAAGGTCAAACTGCTGGTCGAAGAGAGTCAAGACCCGTTTGTGGTGGCTCCGATTCGTCGCGAGAATCCTCGCCATGTAGACAGCCAGTCGGATGATGATTTTTTCAATATCGCTTCCAAAGGTCAGCGCGGCTTTTGGCAGCCAACCAGAATTGAGACCGTTGGCACGGCTTGGGGCAGTATTGGTCAAACGTTGAGTAGCGATCGCTATTTCCAAGACATGGTCAGTGCCGAGATCATTCAGCACTTTACCCATTATCACCCAGATACAACATTCGATGTATCAAAGACCTGTGATGCACTCATTGGCAACCTTGATCAACCCTTGCCACATACCACCGAATCGCTGCTGGCTTATACCCTGCCTCAAGTATTAGAAGAAGGAGAATTGCTGTCGGTACTGCTTAGGCTAGCCCCGCATGAGACCACTGACCGAATGCTGGCGTACATGCGTGCGCGAGGTAAAGGCAACCCACAAACCTATTTGGCTGACTACGATTGGCAAGCGGCACAAAAGAGCATCAATAGTGAACTCGATGCGCTGCTTAACAAGCTGAAAAGTCGTTTAACCTTCTTACGTGATGAGGCCAGCAAACTGCAATACGCGTACCTGTCTGAGGATGTGTTCGATAAGCATATCGATACGTTAAGCTCGTATATGAAGCTACTACCCGACCTCATTTCTGGTGTGTTCAGTAAAATGCAAACCAAAGCCAGCGAGCTTCTGGCGAACACAGATAACGTAAAGGTCATCAAAGCGGCAGACGACTTACACTCGATTGAGAGTGAATCGATTGAAGCCGTTGTCAACACCACGAAAACCATCGACACGGTCGAGCCATTCATGAACGAAGTGGCTGGCGTGATTGAGAATGTCATTCCGATTTATCCGGTGCGTTATGGATACGCGAATTTCTTTGATGAATTGATGCCAGCGCAAGCCCCGCCGAGCATGACAGAAATGAGCGGAGCTACCGGG
>NZ_JAHGAH010000032.1:0-53150 GCF_030248475.1 Vibrio sp. D173a | reverse complement strand
TGATCGGAGTTAACCCGAAGGTGGTTTTTTATGACTCAGCGAGGAGATTACGCTTGTGGGCGCATCGCTGGGAATAGGATCACGTCACGGATAGTGTGCGTGTTAGTCAGCAGCATAACTAGGCGGTCGATACCGATACCTTGGCCTGCTGTTGGCGGTAGGCCGTGCTCTAGTGCAGTGATGTAGTCAGCATCGTAGAACATTGCTTCGTCATCACCAGATTCTTTCGCTTCAACCTGTGCTTTAAAGCGTGCGTCTTGGTCTTCAGCGTCGTTAAGCTCAGAGAAGCCGTTCGCTACTTCACGACCACCGATGAAGAATTCAAAGCGGTCAGTGAAGAACGGGTTGTCATCGCTACGACGAGCCAATGGAGAGATATCTGCTGGGTAACCAGTGATGAACGTTGGCTGCATTAGCTTAGGTTCAGCTGTTTCACCAAAGATCTCTTCAAGAAGCTGACCACATGTCCAGAAAGATTCTACTTCAACGTGAACAGATTTCGCGATAGAAACCATTAGGTCACGGTTTTGAATATCTTCTTCTGTTAGCGCTTGGATTTGCGCGTGGTCTGGGTTGTAGTGCTTGATTGCTTCGAACATGCTCATACGAGTGTAAGTGCCGCCAAACTCAACCGTGTCATCACCGTAAGGCATTGACGTTGAACCTAGAACTTCTAGAGCAACAGAGCTTAGTAGCTCTTCAGTTAGGTCCATCAGATCTTTGTAATCCGCGTACGCCATGTAGAATTCCATCATAGTGAATTCTGGGTTATGACGTGGAGAAAGACCTTCGTTACGGAAGTTACGGTTGATTTCGAATACGCGATCGAAACCACCAACAACTAGACGCTTCAGGTATAGCTCTGGTGCGATACGTAGGTACATTGGCATGTCTAGTGCGTTGTGGTGCGTGATGAATGGACGCGCACTCGCACCGCCAGGGATAACGTGCATCATTGGCGTTTCAACTTCCATGAACTGTTTAGTGATCATGAAGTTACGGATTGCAGACATTACTTTAGAACGTACTACGAACGCTTGACGAGAATCTTCGTTAACGATTAGGTCAACGTAACGTTGACGGTAACGCATCTCTTGGTCAGTTAGGCCGTGGAACTTCTCTGGTAGTGGACGAAGTGCTTTGGTTAGCAATTCGAACTCTTCCATGTTCACGTATAGGTCGCCTTTACCAGACTTGTGCAACGCACCTTTAACACCGATGATGTCACCGATATCTAGACCTTGGTATTTTTCTTTCAGTACTTTTTGTACCGCTTTATCAGCGTAAGCTTGGATACGGCCAGAAGTTTCTTGAATTACCAAGAATGGGCCACGTTTAGCCATGATACGGCCAGCGATTGCTACTACGTGGTTAAGCTCTTCTAGCTCTTCCTTCGTCTTTTCACCGAACTCTTTCTGAAGGTCGCCCGCTAGTGCGTCACGACGGAAGTCGTTTGGATGGCCGTTCGCTTTGCAGCTCTTTCGGATTGCATCCAGTTTAGCGCGGCGTTCAGCAATTAGCTTGTTCTCTTCTTGTGCAGAGGCTTCTTGTACAGTTTCGTTTTGAACAGCATCAGTCATTTTCGATGTATCCTGTTTTTTGTCGGTGAAAAGCTTTATAGACCTGATTTCAGGCTAGCTTCAATAAATTTGTCCAGATCGCCATCAAGAACCGCTTGAGTATTACGGTTTTCAACGCCCGTACGGAGGTCTTTAATGCGCGAGTCATCCAATACGTAAGAACGGATCTGGCTACCCCAGCCAATGTCAGACTTAGCGTCTTCATTAGCTTGTTTTTCCGCGTTTTGCTTTTGCAATTCAAGCTCAAATAGCTTCGCTCGAAGCTGTTTCATTGCCTGATCTTTGTTCTTATGCTGAGAACGGTCGTTCTGACATTGCACTACTGTGTTCGTTGGAACGTGCGTGATACGTACCGCTGATTCAGTGGTGTTAACGTGCTGACCACCTGCACCTGACGCACGGTAAACGTCGATACGTAGGTCAGACGGGTTAATGTCGATATCAATGTTTTCATCAATCTCTGGGTAGATAAACGCAGAAGCAAATGAGGTATGACGACGGCCGCCTGAATCGAATGGCGATTTACGAACAAGACGGTGAACGCCTGTTTCTGTACGTAGCCAGCCGTAAGCGTACTCACCAGAGATCTTCACAGTTGCGCCCTTAAGACCCGCAACTTCGCCTTCCGATACTTCGATCACCTCAGACTTAAAGCCTTTCGCTTCAGCCCAACGTAGGTACATACGTAGCATCATGTTGGTCCAGTCTTGTGCTTCTGTACCACCTGAGCCTGCTTGCAAATCGATGTAGCAATCAGAGCTGTCGTGGTCGCCAGAGAACATACGACGGAATTCAAGCTGTTCTAGCTTCTCTTCCAACTCAGCAAGTTCTGGTTCGATTTCGTCAAACGTTTCTTGATCTTCTTCTTCAACCGCAAGTTCTAGAAGACCTTCAACGTCCTCTACACCTTGTTCCAGTTGATCGATCGTCTCTACAACCGCTTCAAGAGATGCACGCTCTTTGCCTAGTGCTTGTGCACGTTCTGGCTCGTTCCATACATCCGGTTGTTCAAGTTCTGCGTTGACCTCTTCTAGACGCTCTTTCTTAGCGTCATAGTCAAAGATACCCCCTCAGGACATTCGTGCGCTCAGACACGTCCTGCAGACGGTTTTTAATTGGATTGATTTCAAACATGTTGGCTCAACATTTTAGAATAGAATTTAACCGAGAAATTCTACTCAAAAATGTGACGGAGATACAGGAAAATTTCGGGTGGGAAATCAGATTGCAATTAGAGAGAGCACGGTCATAAAATTTTTGCCCCACAAAAAGGCGACCGTACTCTATAAGAAGTGACTTTCTAGGTATTACTTAGCTTCGATGAGGTCAATCATTAGTTGCAATGATTGGTTGCCACGAAATTCATTCACATCCAAATTATACGCTAGGCGTACTGTTTTGACCGATGCATCTGGCCAACGACGCAAATCAACGTTAAACGCAATCCCATCAATCATCACATTGGTTGGATGGCCTTTATAAAGCGGTTCTAACATCAGCTTAAGGTGCTTCTCACCCACCAGCTTTTGATGCAATACTTTAAACTCACCATCGAAAATTGGTTCTGGGAAGGCTTGACCAAAAGGGCCACCCGAGCGCAGCTGCTCCGCGACATGCATGGAAAACTCTTCAGGCTTAAGCTCACCATCAGACATGATCACACCTTTCAGCGCTGCTTCATCCAACTCTTTCTTCACGACTTCATCAAACAAACGGCTAAAGCGTTCAAAGTCTTGCTCTTTGATGGTTAAGCCCGCCGCCATCGCGTGGCCACCAAATTTGATGATCAAACCAGGGTTTTGTGTATCGATGAAATCCAGCGCATCACGCATGTGAAGCCCCGGAATAGAGCGACAAGAACCTTTAATTGTCCCTTCACCACCATCAGCAAAGGCGATAACCGGACGATGGAACTTCTCTTTGATACGCGAAGCAAGAATACCAATCACGCCTTGGTGCCAATCACGTTGGAACAGTGCTAGGCCGTATGGCAGTTCACTGTTTTCACCAAACTGAAGACGCTCACAAAAAGCCATCGCCTCTTGCTTCATGCCTTCTTCAATCTCTTTACGAGTTTGGTTCAAACCGTCCAACTCACTCGCCATGCGACGCGCGGCATGGATGTTATTAGACATCAGCAGCTCGACACCGAATGACATGTCATCCAAGCGACCTGCGGCGTTAATGCGTGGGCCCAGAGCGAAACCAAAATCAGACGCGACCAAACGACGTGCATCGCGCTTCGCGACTTCAATCAAGGCTTGAATGCCGGGACGTGCTTTGCCCGCACGAATGCGCTGCAAGCCTTGGTGTACAAGAATTCGGTTGTTCTCATCAAGTGGAACAACGTCTGCGACCGTACCAAGTGCCACTAAGTCAATCAGTTCCATTAACTTAGGCTCTTGCATGCCTTGCTGCGCGAACCAGTTCTGTTTGCGCATGTACACACACAGCGCCATCATCAGATAGAAAGCCACGCCTACCCCAGCCAACGCCTTCGATGGGAAAGCACAGCTGTCTAGGTTTGGGTTCACCATCGCATCCACATCCGGAAGCACTTGCCCCGGTAAGTGGTGGTCAGTCACCAGCACCGTAATGCCGTTTTCTTTGGCATAACGGACACCCTCAATCGACGAGACCCCGTTATCCACCGTCATGATCATTTCTGCGCCAAGCTCTAAAGCTTGATCAACCACTTCCGGGCTCAGACCATAGCCATCTTCGAAACGGTTCGGCACCAAGTAATCCACGTTATTGCTGCCCAGCATACGTAAGGCAAGCACCGACAAAGCAGAGCTGGTTGCACCATCGGCATCAAAGTCGCCTACGACAATAATGCGCTTTTGCTCATTAATGGCTTGGAACAGCAGTTCAACAGCTTGGTCAATGCCACCCAACTGCTGGTACGAATGCAAACCACGTGCAGAGGTCTCTAGTTGAGCCACATCCGTGATGCCACGGTTAATGTAAATGCGCTTTAGAATGGCAGGAATGGAATCAGGAAGAAGAGAAAGATCCGGTTCGGGACGTCGTTGAATTTCTATCATGTTTGAAAAGAGCCAGCGAATACGGCTGGCTCTGCTCCTTAAAGGATTATTGTTGCTCTAAACGTTTTAGCAGATCTGCTGGTGGAAGGTAACCACCTACTAGCTCACCGTTTGGTAGAAAGATCGCAGGTGTACCAGAAATACCAAGCTCACTACCTAGAGTGTAATGCGCTTGGATAGTTTCTTTACACTGCTTAAGATCTTTCGCTGGGTTATCAAATGTACGTTCCGCTTTTGCGTTGTGCATAGCGGATTGAGGATCCTCTGCACACCAAATAGTTGCCATCTGCTCAGCGACTGGGCCTGTTGCGCCTTGACGAGGGTACGCCATGTAACGAACAGTAATGCCTAAGTCGTTGTAACCTTGCATTTGGCTATGCAGACGCACACAGTAACCACATGTGATATCCGTAAATACCGTCACCACATACTTCTCGTTGTCCGCTTTATATTCGATCACGCTGTCAGAGAACTTCGCGATTTTTGCTGCATTCAATGGTGCTTGACGTTCAGCAACGACGTCTTTGTAGCCGCCGTTATCATCGATGGCGTAAAGCGGACCGGCAATAAAGTGATTACCATCGTTTGATGCGAACAGCACACCGCCATTGGTTTGAATTTCTAATAAACCAGCAACGTCTGATGGTTGGATATCAAGAATAGATACCCCCAACTTAGAGAACTTGGCTTTTAGTGCAGCCTCATCAAAATTCTGTTTTGCCGCTGGTGCGACTTGTTGTGCAGGAGTTTCCGTTTTTGCCTGACTTTCTTCAGCACCACAAGCGGTAACGAAAAACGGTAAAGTCAGTAGAGTTAGTCGGCGTAATACGCTCATTAAATTCACCTTAAAATTAAATCTTTTCATCCAATGAGACAATGGATGAACCAAACCATCATTATGCTCTTGGGTGGTGTTGACTGTGGATTTGTTTCAATCGCTCAGTCGCCACGTGAGTATAAATTTGCGTGGTCGATAAGTCACTATGCCCCAACAGCATCTGTACGACCCTGAGATCTGCGCCATAGTTCAATAAGTGTGTTGCAAAAGCATGGCGAAGTACGTGCGGCGACAACTGGTCAGTATCAATACCCGCTATCACTGCATAGTACTTGATACGGTGCCAAAACGTTTGGCGAGTCATCTGCCTAGCACGTTTACTCGGGAAAACCACATCTGACGTAGTATCCCCCAATAAAGCAGACCGACCTTGTTGGATAAAAGTTTCAATCCAATCGACCGCGTTCTCTCCCATTGGGACAAGGCGTTCTTTACCACCTTTACCCGTCACGCGCACTACCCCTTGGCGTAAACTGACGTTTTCCATTGTCAAACTGACTAGCTCTGTCACACGCAGACCTGTCGCGTAAAGCAGTTCTAGCATGGCTTTATCACGCAGCTCAACTGGGTCATTCGGATCTGGCGCATCTAGCAGAGCATCGACTTGCTCTTCACTGATGTCTTTAGGTAGGCGCTGCGGCAACTTTGGGCTGACCAACAAAGCACTCGGATCATCCGCGCGTACTTTTTCACGGTGAATGTATTGGAACAAGCGGCGAATCGCCGACAGCATACGCGCGCGGGAAGTCTGCTTATAATCTAAATCTACAAGATAGCTTTGGTATTCTTGCAAGCCAGACAGACTGATGAAATCCAGACGGTAGCTGTGTTGCTCCATCCACGCGAGCAGTTTCATTAAATCATTTCGGTAGGAAGCCAACGTGTTCTCTGATAAGCCACGCTCCATCCACATCGCATCTAAGAATTGCTCAACAAGGCCAAAATCTTGTTGATTGACAGGCTGTTGTGCCGTCATGAATGCTTCCTTATCTGTTTATATTTACAGTATTGAGAGTAAGACAAGAGCCCAACCAATACCATAAAAAAATCATCTCCCGCGGGATATTCGCTGCAATCTTCTCCGTTTTATGGTTAGAATCTGCCACAACAGCAACACAAAAAACGACGAATATAATGAAAATCGGACTCTTTTACGGCTCAACAACCTGCTACACAGAAATGGCAGCAGAGAAAATTCGCAATATCATTGGTGAAGACCTTGTCGACATTCACAACGTGAAAGAGACACCGCTGTCACTGATGGCAGACTACGATTTACTGCTGATTGGTATCTCGACTTGGGACTTCGGTGAAATCCAAGAAGATTGGAGTGCAATCTGGGAAGACATTGCAACGACCCCGCTAAAAGGCAAAGTGGTTGCTCTGTTTGGCTTGGGTGACCAAGAAGGCTATGGCGAATGGTACCTTGACGCGATGGGTCTACTGCATGACGAACTCAAAGCGACTGGCGCGCAATTCATTGGCTACTGGCCAAACGAAGGTTATGAGTTTGAAGCGTCAAAAGCATTGACTGAAGATGGCAGCCAGTTTGTCGGCTTAGCACTGGATGAAGATTCCCAGTATGAACTGAGTGACGAACGCATCGAGAAATGGTGTGAGCAAGTGTTGGTGGAGTTTCACGACACGCTATAAGTCAGCAATAGCAGTGACGATACAACAGACAAACAAAAAGCCCGGTGAATCACTTCACCGGGCTTTTTTAATCTTGCGAGTCAGCAATTATGCCGCTTCTTCAGTCAACTCTGGTTGTGAAGATTTAGCAACAAAGAACATGCAAACAATCGCTGCAAACGTTGGTAGAACCCAACCCATGCCCACTTCGAATAGTGGCAGCATGTCGAATGCTGAAACGTCTAGACCTGCTACTTTCGCAGCATCAATCAATGCAAACAGTAGAGATACTAGTAGTACAGAGCGGTATGCCACACGTGGGTTTGGCAGCTTGCTGCGAACAAACGTTAGCGCAACCAATGCAACCGCTACAGGGTAAAGTGCAAATAGCACTGGCACTGATAGAGAGATCAGTTGAGCTAGACCAACGTTAGCAATTAGAGCACAAGCCGCACCGTTAATAATAACCCACTGCTTGTAAGTCAGTTTTGTCTTAGAGCTAAAGAAATCTGAACATGCCGAGATAAGGCCAATCGCTGTCGTCAAACATGCCAACAGTACAATGATTGAAAGAACAATCTGGCCGTAAGGACCAAATAACGCTTGAACGTACTGGCTCAGTACTGCACCGCCGTTGTCTGCACCCGCTGCAATAGTTGCACTCGTCGCGCCTAGGTAGAACAATGAGATGTATACAAACGCAAGACCCGCAGCGGCAATACAACCAGCGCAGATTAGGTATTTCGTTGTTGCCGCGCGCTCAGTGATGCCTTTGCTACGAAGTGCATCCACCATTAGCATACCGAACATCAACGATGCGAACGTATCCATGGTGTTGTAACCTTCAAGGAAGCCCTTGGTTAGCGGCTGAGTTAAGTACTCGCCATGCGCGCCCATCATTTCGCCTTGCGGGTCAACAAATACAGCAATCGCAAGAACGATAAGACCAAGGAACAGTACTGGCGTTAGCACTTTACCAATCAAGTCAATCAAACGACCTTGGAACCAAGCGAAAGCCATTGCTACCGCGAAGAACAAGATTGAGAATGACGTTAGATGTGCTTGTGATGCATCTAAGAAGAATGGTTTGATAGCCATCTCGTAAGCCACAAGGCCAGTACGAGGTGCAGCAAATGCAGGACCGATGATGATGAAGATCAACGCCGCCATCAGCACTGCTGCTTTCTTAGGAAGATCTTGAGTCAAGTGATCCCAAGAGCCGCCTGCTACAGCAATAGCAACGATAGTAATAAGAGGTAGACCTACCGCTGTTAGCAAGAAACCGAACATTGCTGGCATCAAATGATCACCCGCTAGCTGACCCGCTAGTGGTGGGAAAATGATGTTGCCGGCACCCAAAAAGAACGCAAATAGCATAAAGCCTACTGCGATAATATCTGTTAGTTTTAACGTCTGCTTCACAGATAACCCTTTTTCTGAATTAATGAATGTTGTGTATGCATCGACCACTTTTTGTATACCCAAATAAAATGAGTACCTGTGGTTCAATCTATAAATTTTCCGCCGCATAATGACGAAAGACCCATCATTTGGCAACCTTTAAGAAAAAAACACCATATTAATTTAGTTCGCCAACTTAAAAGCAGTGAATATCACTACTCTAGGTTTTATGACCAGTTCTTTGTCTCGTTCAATTGAGAATACAATTTAATAACCAACAAGATAACAACCTATACAATTAAGAAACAATAGAGCATTTCTCTCTATTATTGAGTAAATATAAAACAATCATGAAGAGCGAAAGAATTCAGACTAAAGGCTTCAAGTTCAAGCAATTTTCCATTCACGGTGGCGAAAGTGGCATGCCTGTCAGTACCGATGGTGTGATGCTTGGAGCTTGGGCAAATTGCACACCACAGAATAAAATTTTGGACATCGGTACGGGCACAGGTTTGCTGGCCTTAATGTGCGCACAGCGATTTCCTTCAGCGCAAATCACCGCCCTTGATATCGAAATCACAGCGATCGAAGCGGCAAAACAAAACTTCGCTCAATCACCATGGTCAGACAGACTCAGTCTTCACCACAGCGATGTATTGCAGTTTGAACCTGAGCATCGTTTTGAACGCATTATCTGTAACCCACCCTACTTCAACAATGGTGAGCAATCGAAACAAAGCCAGCGCGCAACCGCCAGGCACACAGATACCTTGCAGCACAGCGCATTACTCAACCGATGTCATGAACTGCTGACTGAGGAAGGGACAGCCAATTTCGTCCTGCCGATTACCGAAGGCGAGCAATTTATTACTATGGCGCTGCAACAGGGGTGGCACTTGTCACGTCTGTGCCGCGTGCAACCATCACAGAAAAAGCCCGTGCACCGTTTACTGTTTGAATTAGCCAAACAAGCTTGTGATACTCAAGAAACGCATTTGATCATCCACTCGCACGAGGGCTACAGCGACGACTTTATCCAGCTAACTCGCGAGTTTTACCTTAAGATGTGAAATAACATGTGATCCTTGTCACCAATCACTTTATAATGTGCGACCTTTTTATATTCTATGCTGCTGTGGCGAACCATTAACCAAGCTTTGCTTGTGGAGAACTCATTGTGATCAGAACCTTTGCTGAACTTGATCTAGACCAAAACCTACTTGAAGCCATTGATGAGATGGGCTACGAACGCCCAACTAAAATTCAGGCCGAAGCGATTCCACAAGCGTTAGATGGTCGTGACATTCTAGCGTCAGCACCAACTGGTACGGGTAAAACGGCAGCGTTCGTCCTGCCAGCACTGCAATACCTGCAAGATTTCCCACGTCGTAAACCTGGGCCTGCACGTATTCTGATCCTAACGCCAACTCGTGAACTTGCAATGCAGGTAGCGGATCAAGCGCGTGCACTGGCGAAAAACACCAAGCTAAACATCTTCACCATCACTGGTGGCGTTCAATACCAAGAACACGCAGACATCCTAGCAACCACACAAGACATCGTAGTAGCAACACCAGGTCGTCTACGTGAATACATCGACGCAGAACGTTTTGACTGTCGTGCAATTGAATGGCTAATCCTTGATGAAGCAGACCGCATGCTAGACATGGGCTTTGCGCCAACGGTTGACAGTCTGTCTAACGAATGTCGCTGGCGTAAACAAACCCTTCTGTTCTCAGCAACACTAGAAGGCAAAGGCGTAGAAGGTTTCACAGCAGACCTACTGAACGAACCAGCAGAGATCGACGCTAAGTCCCCACTGCGTGAGCGTAAGAAGATTGCACAGTGGTACCACCGTGCTGATGACGCAGAGCATAAACTTGCCCTACTAAAACACATCATTACAGAGCAAGCAGAACGCACTATCGTGTTCTTGAAGACTCGTGAGCGTTTAGCAGAGCTCCGTGCACAACTAGAGAGCGCACAGATTCCATGTTCTTGGATTCAAGGTGAAATGCCTCAAGATCGTCGTAACAACGCAATCTCTCGCTTCCGTGAAGGCACAGTTAACGTGCTACTAGCGACAGACGTAGCGGCGCGTGGTATCGACCTTCCAGACGTATCACACGTAATCAACTACGATATGCCGCGCACGGCTGACGTATACCTTCACCGTATCGGCCGTACGGCTCGTGCTGGTAAGAAAGGTAACGCTATCTCAATCGTAGAAGCACACGACCAACCAATGATGGATCGCGTTGCTCGTTACGTAAAAGAAGACATCAAAGAGCGTTTCGTGAAAGAGATGCGCCCTAAACACAAAAAACCTGTGTTTAAGAAGAAAAAGAAAAAAGACGACAAGAAGAAAGTAGCTAAGAAGAAAACCGCTAAGAAAAAGTAATCACGTCTGATTAATTCCAAATCTAAAAGAGCCGCAATCGCGGCTCTTTTTGTTTTTCATGTTTACAGCTGATGGGCTGGAAGAGTTTTGTCTTCATAGGCATCCGCGAAGCCATGGTTACGGTCACGGTGCCCCGCTTCATCTTCTCGAATCCGCAAAATCACATCTCTTAGCATCGCATCAGCAGGCAGCTTATAGTAATCAACCGCCAGAGTCGGAGCTGGTACGTTCTCCACTTCCCCACTATCAATTTTCTCTAGGTACTCTGTGTAGCTATTACATGCTTCTTCTTCGAAGTAGCCCACAACACGGTGAGCGATTTTAGAAGACAGTAGATAGATGAAGCTATACACGAGAATAAACCGCCTTGCCCAAGCAGCACGAGCAAACGCTCAATCAAACTCGGCTTGGCAATATCGAGGAAAATCATCAGGTGCATGCGCTCGTTCTCGGCCTCGTCGAGGAGTTCTCGGATCCAGCCTTCATCATCTTTCATTCGACGTAGCGCTTTGAGGTGGTTGAACATGCCCGCAACCATGCCGGGCACAGCTGCGATCGTTTCAAGAATCACCGCTCGCTTTGCGTATTTCTTGCCGTAGAAGATGTTCAGAGTGAATTTCAGCAACTTGGTAATACGCAGTGCAACGTACTCTGATAACTTAGAGGCTTTTTTGTGTGTGAGCTTGAAGTCTGACATAGGAGAACTCCTTTATTTTTAAAGTTGCATTTAAAATACAACTTTAATTCTTCTTACTCAACTATTTTTTAATAACTAAAATTTTTATGTAATAAATGAAATTAAGATCAGTGTTCGATGAAATAAAAAAAGCCGGATAACTATCCGGCTTTTCGTTTGAATTGTTTAGCAGAGCTGAAACTTAACTTCG
This sequence comes from Vibrio sp. D173a, assembly GCF_030248475.1. Lineage (NCBI taxonomy): Bacteria > Pseudomonadati > Pseudomonadota > Gammaproteobacteria > Vibrionales > Vibrionaceae > Vibrio > Vibrio sp. D173a. Next base: position 41,364 of record NZ_JAHGAH010000032.1, on the reverse strand, counting down.
CTCAATCAGTTTTGCTCTTCTCGTTTAAACACTAAGTCTGTTGGTGTCGACTCTTCTTCAACGAAGTAGTAACCCGCAACATCAAACTTAGTGAGGTCAGCAACGCTTTCGATACGGTTTTCGATGATGTAGCGAGCCATCATACCGCGCGCTTTCTTCGCGTAGAAGCTGATCACCTTGTATTGACCATTCTTACAATCTTTGAAGATTGGTGTGATCACTTGTGCATCCAAGTTCTTTGGCTTCACCGCTTTGAAGTATTCGTTCGATGCTAGGTTGATCAGTACGTTGTCGCCTTGCGCAGCAATCGCTTCATTCAGCTTATCGGTAATGACATTCCCCCAGAACTGGTAAAGGTTAGTGCCCTTTTCGTTTGCTAGCTTAGTGCCCATCTCAAGACGGTATGGCTGCATCAAATCAAGCGGCTTAAGCAGACCGTAAAGGCCAGACAGCATTCGTAGATGATCTTGCGCGTAATCGAAATCGGCATCTGAAAGAGTTTCCGCTTCAAGACCAGTGTACACATCACCTTTAAACGCAAGAATCGCTTGGCGCGCGTTGTCGGTAGTGAAGGTTTCACTCCACTCTTGGAAACGGCCGACGTTTAAATCAGCGATCTTGTCGCTCACTTTCATCAGTGATGAAACATCGGCAGGTGTTAACTTACGGCATACCTCGATCAGCTCTTTTGAATAGCTAACCAAGTCTGGCTGAGTAAACTTCTCGGTCGCGAGTGGTGATTCGTAATCGAGCGTTTTAGCTGGAGAAACTACGATAAGCATGACTTTAACTTCCCTAATTTTGTTTTTCATTAGAGTACAAAAAAAGCCATGCATTGTCTGCATGGCTTTTTGAATCGTGTTGATAGCTTTCAACGATGATTGGACATCAATTAGCTATCTTTCTTGTTGTTGTCCCAAATACCTTCTTCTAACTGAGATTTCAGCTCAGGGAAGTCATTCGGATCAAACGTAGGCACTTTGCCTTCGCTTAGCTGACGGTTGTAATCTTTCGCCAGCTTAATCACGATGCCTGATAGCAAGATAATCGCCACCAAGTTCACAATCGCCATCAGACCCATAGAAACATCGGCCAATGACCAAACCACTGGTAGAGAAGCTAGCGCACCAAACATAACCATACCTAGTACAACGATACGGAAGATACCTAGACCCGCTTTGTGGTTATGCTCCAGGAAGATTAAGTTCGTTTCTGCGTACGAGTAGTTTGCAATGATAGAAGTAAACGCGAAGAAGAAGATTGCTACAGCAACAAAGATGCCGCCCCAATCGCCGACTTGCGAGCTCAATGCACGCTGAGTTAGCTCGATACCAGTCACTTCCGTCGCTTGGCCTACGTATTCACCTGACATCAGGATGATAGCCACAGTCGCCGAACAGATAACGATAGTATCCATGAACACGCCTAGCATCTGAACATAACCTTGAGATGCAGGGTGTGGTGGGTAAGGCGTTGCTGATGCTGCCGCGTTTGGCGCAGAACCCATACCAGCTTCGTTCGAGAATAGGCCGCGTTTGATACCGTTAATCATCGCCTGTGCGATTGCGTAACCAAGACCACCAGCCGCTGCTTCTTGCAGACCAAATGCGCTCTTGAAGATAAGCATCAGTACATCAGGAAGTTTGTCTAGGTTAGAGAACATAACGAACAGTGCTAGCACTAGGTAAGCAAGTGCCATCACAGGAACAATCAGCTCCGCTACTTTCGCAATACGCTTGATACCACCAAAGATAACCACTGCTGATAGCGCAACAACTGCGATACCAACGTAAAGATCATCCCAACCAAATGCAGTGCTCATTGCGTTTGCAATTGAGTTTGCTTGAACGGCGTTGAATACCAAACCAAAAGCGATGATTAGGAAAACTGAGAACAACACGCCCATCCAGCGCATGCCCAAACCTTTTTCCATGTAGTAAGCAGGACCACCACGGTAGTTGCCATCATCATCTTTGGTTTTGTATAGCTGCGCTAGCGTACTTTCTGCAAACGACGTCGCCATACCAAGCATTGCAATCAACCACATCCAGAAGATTGCACCAGGGCCACCCGCAGTCAATGCAACTGCAACACCCGCCATGTTACCGGTACCTACACGTGCAGCAAGACTAGTACAAAGCGCTTGGAAAGAAGAAATACCAGCTTTGTCTGCTTTACGGCTGTTCTTAAGAACAGAGAACATGTGACCGAAGTGACGGAATTGGATGAAACCCAATCGAACGGTGAAGTAGATTCCTACACCAACAAGAAGATAAACCAGAATCGAACCCCAAAGGAGATCGTTCATCAAATTGATTAAGTCTGTCATGTGTACCTCAAAGTGAGTTGCGCCGGTCTTTGCTTCCGAGCCATCCACCAGATTGCCTGCTAAGTGTCAAAGTGTGCTTAGCTTTTTGAGTAATGTTTATTGTGCAATCTAGAATCGTAAATGTCGCTTCATGCATCCATTTTACGTACCAGCGTATTTTTTGACGGGCGGATAATGCAGCCTCGAAAGGCAAAAATCAATATGCAACAAGTAAAATAAGCTTGTTATTTTTCACTATAAAGTCACCAAAAGTTAACATAAAAGGAAAACTTAACGCTCACAAACAGCAACATCTTGTTTATCAAAATTCAACATAACTAGCCCCCTCAAACTTAATAAAACGGCGTATCGTTTATTTTTAATAAGGCTAGCAATCACAAGGTATCCGACAAATATTTCCTGTGTCGGTTTGTTACCATTGGATACATTTTCATCAAAGCGATGCTATGCAACCTTAGTATTCAAAAATTGAGTGAAATCAGCCCTTCGAATTAACATACCAAATCTCTTCATTTAATCGTTTTCGTGAGATCGTTCGCTTATTTTTTGTTCATTTTAAATGCATGCAAAATGTGATTCTGTGAGTATTTTTGCACGAAAATGTCATGTTACCGACACAAATGCGAAATATATCATGGTTATCCTCAAGGCTATTGTGGTACTTAAAAAACTCCACAAGGATTGGATATAACAGTTTAGATAGAAAAAGGTAAAGGTGGCTTATGGAAGGCTTTCAACTCGATGACCTATTTGGTCTGGATACTACCTCAACAACCAAATCTCGTTCGAAACCAGTGAAGCGTAAGTGGCGAGAAATTGAAGAAATGAACGACAGACGCACTTTACTCAAGGAACTGCGTGAACTCGATGTCTGCAACGACATCACTCTGGATGACATCAAACTATAATTTGTACAAAAGGCACCTAGATGGTGCCTTTTGTCTTTTATGGATACCAAAAAAATGGGAGGATTTTGAGGCTGACTCTATTGGCATAACAACAATTCTTACCTGTTGAGAATTTCCCTCAGTTTTTACTCATAGCAATAGCCAAACAATTTCCCAGATATTCCCACTGGATAAGAAAATGACGAAACAAATCCTGCTTACGCAATCGTTTACTTCGCCATTTTTATGATTTAGACAAACTCAGCGTCACTCTGACGTACTCGATCGGCGAGCTGCTTGTAGCGATCGGCAATCGTATTACCAAACACTGGGTCGTCTTCATTCTCATGCCATAAACTTTCAACGTACTGCCAATCTTCAGAAGTAAAGAGCTCTTCAATTAGAGGTAAGATTTGGCGCTCTTCCAGCTCAAGGTGGCGTTTTTGGGTCACAATGAAATCTTCTAATTGTGCAATAAACATGTCTTGTGGGACAACTGCATCCTGAAGGATCATCTCTATTAACATCGAAAACGCTTTGGTTTTCTCCGCTAACTCTTGATGCTCAAGCTCTAAGTTTTCCATGGTCTTTTGCTGACCATAGTGTTCCAGAAAATAGTGGTAGAGAATGTCTTCTTTAGGGTGATGAATCTTTTCCGAATGGTTAGAGAGGTAATCCACAATTTCACTCACCAACGCATAGTTGATAGCGTGCTCTTGTTTAATCTCATTCAATTTGTGGCGCAGTATCGCCAACAGACGGACCATATAGCCGTGTTCGCGTCGAATTCTTTCGATCATCATAGCGTCTCTCCTTAACACCTACTTTTGATAAGTGTATATGAGAAAGCCAATACCTGACTCGACGGTGTTCAAAAAAACAGCGATCGTAGTGTCACGATCGCTGTACTATTTTTTCTTTCTCTATATTAAGAGGAAAAGTGGGCTTTATACCGTCATTGGCAAATGCCAATTGATCACTTCTTTCCCTTGCTGAACAAGAATCTGGTTTGCTTGTGAGAATGGCTTACTGCCAAAAAATCCTCGGTGAGCAGATAATGGTGACGGGTGCGGAGCCGTTAACACGTGATGTTTATTACGGTCGATAAAACGCCCTTTTTTCTGCGCGTGTGACCCCCACAACAAGAACACCACACCTTCTTGATGCTGGTTAATGGCTTCAATAACGCGGTCAGTAAACGTTTCCCAGCCAGTTTTCGAATGCGAGTGTGCTTTACCCTGCTCTACCGTCAATACAGTATTCAGTAGCAACACCCCTTGCTCTGCCCAACTTTGCAAAAAGCCATGCTGAGGAATTTGGAAACCTTCAATGTCCTGTGCCAGCTCTTTGTACATGTTCACCAAAGACGGCGGGGTTTTGATGCCTGGTAATACAGAGAAGCACAAACCATGTGCTTGGTTAGGGCCGTGGTAAGGGTCTTGTCCTAGAATCACAACCTTAACGTCATTGAACTCGGTAAAACGAAACGCGTTGAACACGTCTTTGGCTGGCGGATAGATAGCTTTGCCCGCCGCTCGCTCTGCTTCAACAAAATTCAAAGTGTCGACAAAGTAGCTCTGCTGTTTTTCTTCGCCGATTACATCGTGCCAAGTGGGTAACTGATTCATGGAAGGTTCCTATCCTAGTGTTTCCCTCTATTCTAACGAGCGAAACCAAAACAAACAAAAACTTACCACCAGCTTGAGACGGCTTCTCAAAAACGGATACGCGAACTGTCTGCGTTGAGCAATGCGACACCTAATACAGCCTGAGATAACTAGAACTAGTACCGCTAATTGCGCTGCGGCGTTCGATAGTGCCCCTGCCCTGATATATGGCGATTTGGGGTTGGTAAACGTAATACTCGTCGAGTGTGTGTCACTGGGCTCAAAGAAACTGGTCGAGACATGCTGTCATCCTCCTAACTAGCTTCGCCTAAATACCACTCTGGATTCAGGCATTTAAAACAAGCGCGAATAGCTCATGTATCTAGCTAAGAAAGAAGTATGCCAACTTCGCTGTTTCGTTACGAATTAGCGATCTCTTCGATATGGAATTTGCGCAAAGTATTGATTTCTTGCTGCCAAATATCGGGATCAATTGTCTCTAAAATCAGAGGTATACCATCAAAACGCGGATCTTTAGCGATGTACTCAAAACAACTCCAACCGATCTCGCCTTTGCCTAATGAATGATGACGGTCAACCTTGCTAGCGAATTCAACTTTTGAATCATTTAGATGCATTGCTCTTAAATAGTGCATCCCAACAATACGATCGAATTCAGCAAAGGTATGCTCACAATCCTCTTTAGTACGCAGATCGTAACCAGCGGTAAACGTGTGGCAAGTATCGAGACATACGCCAACACGCTCTTTGTCTTCCACTTGATCGATGATTTCAGCAAGGTGCTCAAACTTCCAACCTAGGTTTGTCCCTTGACCAGCCGTATTCTCAATCACAGCGATCACATTGGGCACCGCTTTGTGCGCAAGATTGATCGACTCGGCGATCGTCGCTAAGCACTCTTGTTCCGATACTTTCTTTAGATGACTACCAGGATGGAAATTCAGCAGCGTTAACCCAAGTTGATTACAACGCTCCATCTCATCAATAAATGCCGCGCGGGATTTATTCAGCTTTTCTTCTTCCGGCGCACCCAAGTTAATCAGATAAGAATCATGGGGAAGAATATGCTCTGCGCCAAAGCCAAGCATTTTGCAGTTCGCTTTGAATGCGCTAATGGTTTTCTCTTCAAGCGGCTTCGCAACCCACTGACGTTGGTTCTTGGTAAACAAAGCAAATGCATTCGCACCAATTTCGCGAGCGCGCAGAGGCGCTTGGTCAACACCGCCCGCAGCCGAGACATGAGCACCAATAAATTTGTTTCCAAACGTGTTTTTTATGTTTGTCATTTAATCACTTTAGACTTTCAGTATGGCTACCTAAATACAGGCAGTTGCGTTAGCAAGGTTAATTTTTGAGCTTATTTTGTAGTAAATTTACAACAAAACTAACTATTAAATATTTTTTATATTATCAAATAAATTGTAAATATTATGTTTTCAAAGGTTTTATTGATTTAGCGCAAGAAAATTACCTTCAAAAAATTAAGGTTTTTGGTTGTTTTTTGACTTAAATCAATATTAAAATAATGGATATTCGCTATACAATACTTAGCTCGACAAAAATTCGAAAATTAACACCAATAATCACCACGTAAGTGGTCTAGGAGATAGTGATGATCCAAGGTATCCAAATTACTAAAGCAGCTAACGACGAACTACTAAACTCAATCTGGCTACTAGATAGCGAGAAGAACGAAGCGCGTTGTGTTGCTGCAGCATCAACTTACGAAGCAGACCAAGTTATCGCAATCAGCGACCTAGGTGACTACGAAAGCCGCGAAGTAGCAATCGAAACAGCTCCTCGCATTGAAGGCGGTCAACACCTAAACGTGAACGTTCTTAAGCGTGAAACTCTAGAAGATGCAGTTGCACACCCAGAGAACTACCCACAGCTAACTATCCGTGTTTCTGGTTACGCAGTACGTTTCAACTCGCTAACTCCAGAACAACAACGTGACGTAATCGCTCGTACTTTTACTGAGTCTCTATAATCTCTCAGTAGACTAGCTTGCTAGAATTTAAAAAGCTTGGTCAGCAATGACCAAGCTTTTTTTGTTTCTGGATCCTTCGAGTCCCCTCCGATAGTGGCGAACGCATCTTTCTAAGGTGCGTTTCTTTGCGAAGGATCTTTCTTGAACGCTTGTGCCAACGAGGTTGGATCAAGCCTCTCTCTTTGCAATGACACCCCTTCTGCCCACCAAATCAGTTGATGCAAAGTGCGATTCATATAGCTATCCCACTGCGCCTGATCCGACTCATCCGCAACAACACCGTGCTCATCAAACACCTCTTGTGCTTTCGGAATATGGATCATTGCCGACACGGGTAAGCATCCCAACTCGGATAAGAAAGTGCGCATCGACACTGCAGCACGAGCGCCGCCCCATTGCCCTGCAGAATAGGTCACGATAGCACTTGGCTTATAGGAAAACAGCGAGCTGCCAAAGTGATTAAGCATGTTTGCCAAAGCAGGACTCATCGAATGATTGTACTCCGGGCTAACCATCACATACCCATCCGCATGTTTGATTTTATCTGCCAACTCGCTGAGGTGCTCCGGCACTTTTGAGCGATGATAAGCAAACTCGGGCTTAAACACATCACCAAAGTCGTAGTTCAATGGGTCAATGATTTCGACCGTATGTTGTGAGTGCTGACTCGCGATAAGTTTTTCACACGCTCTACTGACTCGCATTCCTAAGCGCGCTGGTCGTGGTGGCGTGCTGTCTCTCACTGAGCCAAGAAAAATCAAAAAATGCATGCTGCTCTTTCCATCTCATGTAGTTAAGTTCGTTTTTCAATCTTAAAGAGAGCTAAAACTGACTAGCAATAAAAAAGGTGAATGATTGCTCATTCACCTCTCGTTATTTCTGTTTTTGATACTTACTGTACTTTTGAAGCTTACTGCACGCGGCGCAGTACTTGTTTCAATGCGTCAAAGTCAGCGTCGAGATCTTCCGATAGCAGCTCCATCGCAGCGTGCTTCGCTAGTGGTGCAGGAAGGTCGATGTCGGATTCTAGAATATCATCCACCACTTCTTTGAACTTCGCTGGGTGAGCAGTACATAGGAACAGACCGGTTTCACCCTCTTGCAGCTGCTCTTCAAGAACGCGGTAAGCAATCGCACCGTGTGGCTCACATAGGTAGCCAAGTGCGTATAGGTCTTTCACCGACTGAGCGCTTTGCTCATCCGACACTGCACCTTTACCTAGCGTCTCCAAGCCCCACTCTTTCACGCGGCATAGCTCTTCGATACGAGGCCAGTTGTTTGGTTGGCTCACGTCCATTGCGTTCGATGTTGTTGCAACCGTTGGTTTCGGCGCCCACTGACCCGTTTCTAGGTAACGTGGCACAGTGTCATTGGCATTCGTTGCAGCGATGAAGCGCTTAATAGGCAGACCCAGTGCTTTTGCCAGTAGGCCAGCAGTTAGGTTACCGAAGTTACCGCTTGGTACTGATACCACTAGGTTTTCACGCTCTTGTTTGCTCATTTGCGCAGCTGCTTCAAAGTAGTAACAGATTTGCGCCATCAAACGGCTGATGTTGATTGAGTTTGCAGAGTTGAGACCGATCTCTTCACGCAGTGCAGAATCATCAAAAGCTTGCTTAACCAGAGCCTGACACGCATCGAAGTCTCCATCGATCGCGACAGTATGGATGTTCTTACCAAGCGTACAGAATAGCTTCTCTTGCAATGGGCTGATTTTGCCTTTCGGATACAGAATCACAACGTTGATGTCTTCCATACCATAGAAAGCGTGCGCAACGGCTGCGCCAGTATCGCCAGAAGTTGCCGTTAGGATAGTGATCTTGCCACCGTCCGAAACTGCCGCAAGAGATTGCGCCATAAAGCGACCACCAAAGTCTTTAAACGCAAGCGTTGGACCATGGAAAAGCTCCAGAGCGTAAACATCGTCTTTTACTTGGTTGATTGGTGCTGGGAATTGGAATGCAGCGTCAACCAATGCATTAACTTGCTCTTCCGCCAACTCATCGCCAATCAGTGCTGATAGGATTTTCGTGCTACGAGAAACAAAGTCTTCTGCCAGCAGCGCATCAACATCTTCAAATTTTGGTAATTCCGATGGGAAAAATAGACCTTGGTTACGGCCTAATCCTTGGCGAACGGCTTGGCCAAAGGAAACTTGTTCATCATTTTCTTTTATATTGTAAAGCTTCATAGCTCACTTCCTGTTACTTTCGAACCCTGTTTATCTAGACGACAAACGTGGACGAATCCTTCTTCGTTTTGTACGTAGTTCTGTTCTAACCAGCGAGCAACTCGCTCAGCGACATCTTTCTCTTTGCAAATACTGAACAGTGTCGGACCACTGCCAGAAATACCGGTTGCCAATGCACCCGCAGACGCTGCGTATTGACGTGCATTCGCAAAGCCAGGAAGCAGTTTCTCACGATACGGTTCTGCGATCACGTCTTTGATCATTTTTGCAGCGAGTTCTGGCTGACCAGAATGACACGCATGAATAAAGCCCGCAAGGTGACGACCATGAGCAATGATATCTTGTCGGCGGTATTGAGATGGTAGGATCTCACGCGCTTCTGCAGTTGATACTTTGATACCCGGATACGCCATCACCCAGAACCAATCGTCAAAGCAAGGCACTTCTTGGCTAATGATACCCAACTCTTCAAGCATCAATTGCACACCGCCAAGGTAACACGGCGCGACGTTGTCGTAGTGAATACCACCAGAGATTTTGCCTTCCATTTCTCCCATCAGCGCCAGTAACTCTGTCTCGTTAAGCGGCTGACCATGGAATCGGTTTAATGCATCTAATGCAGCAACAATAGAACATGCACTTGAGCCTAATCCTGATCCGATTGGCATGTTCTTTTCTAGCGTCATTTCAAGTGGCTTTAGCTCAACACCTTTTTTGTCTAGCTCACGAGCAAACACCCCCCAACAGTCGTAAACGATGTTCTCTTTCGGCTCGGTTGGCAGCTTCTCAACAAAATCACCCGCCGTCTTTAGGCTGAACGGCTCATTTCCGGACTTAACCAATACTCGGTCACCCAATAGTGTGCCATCGACTGGAGACACCGCCGCCCCCAGAACGTCGAAACCTACGCTTACATTACCAATTGATGCTGGGGCATAAACCACTACATCCATATCACTTGAACTCATTGTTGTTATACCCCTAGCTTCCAACCTAAAGTACGCATCACATCCGAGAATACGCCAGCAGCCGTAACCTCAGTACCCGCACCGTAACCACGCAATACCAGTGGAATTGGTTGGTAGTAGCGGCTGTAGAATGCCAGTGCGTTTTCACCATCTTTGATCTTAAACATAGGGTCGTTTTCATCGACTGCTGCAATGCTTACTGTGCATTTACCATCAACAATTTCACCCACGTAGCGCAGTACTTTGCCTTCTTCTGCCGCTTTAGCTGACAGCTCTTTAAAGTAGGCGTCCGCTTCTGGTAAGCGCTCCATAAACTCTTCAACACTGCCTGAGTCGTCAAAACCTGGTGGCAGAGCTTGGTCAACCACAACGTCTTCTAGTTCTAGAGACATGCCAGCTTCACGAGCAAGGATAAGTAGCTTACGCGCCACATCCATACCCGATAGATCGTCACGAGGATCCGGTTCAGTAAAGCCATTTTGCTTGGCGATGTTGGTTGCTTCACTTAGGCTCATACCTTCATCTAACTTACCGAAGATGTATGACAGAGAGCCAGAAAGGATACCGCTGAAGCGCTCTAGTTCATCACCCGCTGAGATTAGGTTTTGTAGGTTTTCGATCACCGGAAGACCTGCGCCTACGGTTGTTTCGTACATCAGCTTACGGCGAGAGCTGCGCGCAACATCGCGAAGCTGATGGTAGTAAGACATGCTGGCTGTGTTTGCTTTCTTGTTTGGTGTAACTACGTGGAAACCAGCCGCTAAGAAATCAGCGTATTGATTCGCGATATCTTCACTTGAAGTACAGTCCACCAATACTGGGTTGATGATGTGGTTACGTTGAACCAAAGAAATCAAACGCGCTAGGCTGAACTCTTCTGTCGCTGCCGACATACGGTCACGCCAATGCTCTAGTGGCAGACCTTCGCTATCAAGCAGAAGACCTTTGCTGTTTGCCAAGCCACATACGCGAATCACAATGCCTTTTTCCGCAAGCTTCGCTTGTTGACGCTCGATTTGGTCCACCAGCTCACCACCAACGCCGCCAATACCAACCACGAATACGTCTAGGAAGTGCTTAGAGTTGAATAGGTTCTCGTGACACGCTTTGATCGCTTCAGAGATTTTGTCTTCAGGAATCACGGCAGAGATAGCACGCTCAGATGAGCCCTGTGCGATAGCTACAATGTTTACGTTCACTTCAGCAAGAGATGAGAAGAAGCGAGATGCAACACCGCGTGAAGTACGCATACCATCACCAACTAAAGTGACGATAGACACATCATCAATAAACTCAACGGGCTCGAGTAGACCGTCTTTTAATTCAAGTTCAAACGCATCCGCCAATACTTGTTGTGCTTTTGCTTTGTCTTGCGCTTCGATACAGAAGCTGATGCTGTACTCAGAAGAAGATTGAGTGATCAGAACGATAGACACACCTGCTGATGACATTGCGCCAAATACTCGACTTGCCATGCCAACCATACCCTTCATACCCGGGCCAGACACGTTAACCATCGTTAGGTCGTTCAGCGTCGTGATGCCTTTGATAGCGAGGTTATCTTCGCCAGTGTCTTGACCAATCAGCGTACCCGCACCTTGTGGGTTAAAGCTGTTTTTGATCAGACAAGGAATATGGAATTGTGCGATTGGTGCGATGGTTTTCGGGTGCAGAACAGAAGCACCGAAGTAAGAAAGCTCCATCGCTTCTTGGTAGCTAAGCGATTTAAGCAGACGAGCATCTTCTACTAAGCGAGGGTCACAGTTGTACACGCCATCAACGTCTGTCCAGATTTCACAGCAATCTGCGCGCAGACAAGCCGCAAGAACCGCTGCTGAGTAGTCTGAACCATTACGACCTAGTGTAACTAGTTCACCTTTCTCGTTACCTGCGGTAAAGCCCGGCATAATATTCACATGGCCTTGAGGAAGAGGGTTCTGACGGAACTTCTGAGTTGAAACTTCAACATCGACCATGGCTTCTAGGTGATCGCCTTTTGCGTAGAGGTATTCAACTGGGTCGATAAGATGCGCTGGTTGCCCTTTCGCTTCCAATACCGCTTTCATCAGCTGAATCGAAACGCGCTCGCCTTTACTAATGATGCGTGCATTGACGTTGTTTGGGCACATGCCAAGAAGATTGATGCCATGAACGAACTGGCGAAGTTGAGAAAGTGAGGTTTTAACTTGGTTATCGAAAGCTGCACCATCGATGTTTGGTAATACAGCTTGGATATCTGCAAACAGAGCTTTGAAAGAAGCTTCCAGCTCATTAATTTGCAGTTCAGCTTCACCATTGCGAAGCGCACCTTCAATCACCGCTACCAGCTTGTTGGTTGTTTTGCCAGGTGCAGAAAGTACCACTGCGACTTCTTCTTGTTGTGCGTTGTTGGCGATGATATCCGCCGCTTTCAAAAAGCGATCTGCATCTGCTAATGATGAGCCGCCAAACTTTAATACTCGCATCCCTTCCTCCGATGTATCTTCTTAAATCTGTCTAAATTCTGTATAAAAAAGCATAAAAAAAGGCCTGTATCTTGTTGGATACAGGCCTTCTTTGTGAATTTCTTTCGCTCAGCAGCCTGCCCCAACATTGGTCGTGTTGGTAATAATAATGGTTGTGGTCATTACTACTTGGCTGTGAGATGTCATAAATAAATATTCAACGATAATTATGTGTTTGCTTAACTCTACGTTTACCGAGTTTCGTAAACAGAGTCAACAAAAAATTGTTTATTTTCCGGCCTTGCAGAGATTTCTGCTACGCAATGTCATTGATATTTAAAAGTAATTACAAGGATTTACCGTTACAGCGGTTTGGGTTACTTTTTTGTGCACAGTTCGTATCTCACTAAAAACCAAATCATCGAATGATCCTTGAGCCGATCTTAAACGCTGAGCACAAGATCAAAATGCCATCCTTTACTGACATTACTTAACAAACACTTAACCGTGATCAATGTTCATAGGATCGAATTAAACAGAAAATAAATGAGCTGGATTTCATATTCTATGCTTTAATAGTGAGAAGCTTTTAGCACATACTAATAACAAAGTTAGACACAAGGAGTGGTCAACATGAAAAAATGGATTTTTCTGTTACTGTTCGTTGTGCCTGGCATTTCTGTCGCCAGTGATCTTCCGCCTTTACCGGGCAAAACTTCTTCGTCTCCACACAAACTTTTCATTTCTAGTGAAAACTACCAAACCGACAGCTTTGACGTCTGGAATATCGATGGTGGGTACGCGTATGAGCTGTTTGATTCTGTCGATCTTTACGTGGGTGCTCGCGTCAATAACTCTCCAACTCAGAATCAGAGCGGCTTTTTAAGTGGTATCAGCTATCACTTGAACGATCGCGTAACGGTGAAAAGTACGGTGCGTTCTTACAAAGGCGAAACGACAGAAGGCATACGTGAAGAAGACAGTAGCCTTGCCGCAGAAGTATCGAGCCGCGTGAAAATCACCGAGAACTTGGATCTTCACGCCACTTTGGATTATCAAGACTGGCAACAAGGCTTTGAAGTAGGCCTAGGTTTCCGCTTCTAAAAATCCAACGCCTCTTTCGAAGTTAATACCCCATTCCAATCCGCATACACATAATGCTTAGGTTGTACGATCTGGTTTTGCATGGTCAGTGTCACGTTGACTTCTCCCATGCCACGCTTCTCAGTTTTAAACGGGCATGCACCCAATGCTTGAATACCGATGTCCATCTGTGACATCTGCGCCACATCACGAACCGCACCGTAAACGATGATCCCTTCCCATCCATTTTCGATACCAAGAATCGCCAATTGATCGCCAAGCAAAGCTTTTTGACAAGAGCCGTGTCCATCCACGATCAGCACTTTTCCTGTGCCGTCTTCACTCAGCACTTCACGTACTTTGGAATTATCATGGTAGCAACGCACAGTGACAATTTCGCCGTGAAAGGCACTGCGTTGACCAAAGTTCTGCAATGGCAAGCTCAGCAGGGTAACTTGGTCCTCAAATTGGTCACAAATGTCTGGTGTAATGTCTCTCATAGTTCCTCCGTGAATTGTCTCATCCGAACCAACGCTCAGGTGAGTAGTATCCTTCTATACGAGTCGCGGTGTTATCGACCCTAGCTTGTGCATCACCTCAGGAGCGGAACAAGCAATCAAATAAAGTTCGTCATCAATAACGTAGTAAATCGCGTTCTGCTGGAACTTATTGGCCAACTCTACCGCCGCTTGTGGGATTAACTCCGCAGCGTAACTTTCTTCCAACCACTCAAATGCCTGATCGCCTACCGTGACAGGCACGTACTTTACGTGGTTTAATTGTTTCTCGAGCTTATGATTACTTATGCAATTCTCTTCTTTTGACCGCAAATTACTGTAAGGGTTCCAAGCAGTTATCACTGCGTAGCTGGTAACCTGCCATTCAGCATGAAAACGGAAGAAAGACTTTGAATAAGCATTCCATAACGATGCGTCTATGTTCGTATTACTTTTTTCTATCATAACTCTTAAACGATTAATAACAGTTACATTTCATCAATTGATGTAAATCAACAAACTGAATGGAATTAACATTTGAGCATTGTTAGCATGCTGTTAACAATATAAAATCCGCTCCATATCTTAGGGTGTTTACGTTTCAGGCCCCATAAATACTGGAATTGAAAGGTAAACAAGCCCTATAGAATAAACGTCGCCATTGGATACTGGTGAGTTGGCAAAATTCCAAGGAGGGCGGATAACTGAAAGAAGTGTTTTTTTGATCAACTTGATTTATTATCAAAATCACATTACCTGTATGTTATATTTTTGCCTAGAATTTATTCTATTAGCACAATTTTGTCACAAATTTAGGTACCGCCAATGCAAACCCCGCAGATTCTTATCGTTGAAGATGAGCAAGTAACTCGTAACACTCTTAAGAGTATTTTTGAAGCAGAGGGATACGCTGTTTTTGAAGCCAGTGACGGTGAAGAGATGCACCAAGTGTTGTCTGAAAATTCAATCAACTTGGTTATTATGGACATTAATCTTCCAGGCAAGAATGGTCTCCTTCTAGCACGTGAACTTCGCGAGCAAGCGAACATCGCTCTGATGTTCCTAACTGGTCGTGACAATGAAGTAGACAAGATCCTAGGTCTTGAAATTGGTGCTGATGACTACATCACTAAACCATTTAACCCACGTGAACTGACTATCCGTGCGCGCAACCTGCTAAGCCGCTCTATGAGCACTAACGCTGTACAGGAAGATAAACGCTCGGTAGAAAAATACGAGTTCAACGGTTGGGTGCTAGACATCAACAGCCGCTCGCTAGTGAGCCCAGCTGGTGATAGCTACAAACTGCCTCGTTCTGAGTTCCGTGCTCTACTGCACTTCTGTGAGAACCCAGGTAAGATTCAAACTCGTGCTGATCTTCTTAAGAAGATGACTGGCCGTGAGCTTAAGCCACACGACCGCACTGTAGACGTAACTATCCGTCGTATTCGTAAGCACTTTGAATCAGTATCAGGTACACCTGAAATCATCGCGACAATTCACGGTGAAGGCTACCGCTTCTGTGGCGATCTAGAAGACTAATCTGCCTCAGTAAAAACAATAAGGGCTTGCTCTATGAGCAAGCCCTTTTTCTATCTGTAAATGAGCAAATAATACAAAAAACGTAATTAGTACAAACCTAGTGATTAGTACACCTTGTCGATTCGGATGCCTTTCTCAACTAACCAGCCTTTCTTACCTGCGTCATCCAACAAGAGTGCTAAATCGACCGACTTCTCCATATCCGCTTCAATTTGCCATACAAACGCTACTTCCCACTGATTTTCGCTGTGAGTACGCAGTTCGAGCAGATCACCATCGATTTCCCACTCAGAGTCACCCTGCTTGATGATCAACGAATCAACGGTCAAGTTTGCGGGAAGTTCTTTATCGGCCTTCAAGTAAAGTGCGCCATGCACGTTCTGTTCTTGAACTTCGCCAATGGTTGGCATTAGATTTACCCACAGATTGCTTTTCAGTTCGACATTCACCTTATTCATGGTGATTTGACTGTCCCCTTGCCAACCAACCTGAGGAGCAGAACTACAACCCGCCAGAAGCGCCATTGCCAGTGCTGCCGATGCAAATTTCTTCATGTTATTTCCTCTGTTCCAACCAACTTTTCAAGACTTGAATATCGTTTTGATACTCGTTTTTAATTTCTTCGACCCAATCAGAGATGTTCTCCCACCATGCTGGCATGTCTGGAGACTGCGCTTTTTGAGCAACGCTTTGAATATGTTTAAGACCAATGGAGCCCGCCGCACCTTTGATCTTGTGAGCTTCGGAGACAATGCCATCTTGGTCTTTGGCCGTCATATTTGAGTCGAGCACTTCAATATAATCCGGCATCATGTCTTCGAACATCTTGATGCTATCGTACACAGGCTTCACGCCCACGATATCCACGTACGACTCTAGCATATCTAAATCAAGCAAATGGGTATTGATGACTGGTGATGGGGTCGGTGTAACATCCTCAACCACTTCAGGCTCGATAACGACTTCTTCTTGGCTTTCAATACGATTAACGAAGAACTTATCAATCACTGCCTGCATTGCCTGAACCGCAAGCGGTTTGCTGATGGCATCGTCCATACCATTATCTAGATACTCGCGACGATCTTTCATGACGTTAGCCGTCAGGGCCACCAGCGGCGGCAGATTGTCGTAGTGCTCGCGATAGTACTTGGCGACATCAAAACCTGTCATGTCAGGCAATTGAATATCAAGCAGTGCTAAATCATATTCATCCGGAACAAAGTTCACTAGCGCCTCTTGGCCTGTCATTGCAACGGTCACGGTATGCCCTAAACTCTCAAGCAGTGACTTAGCAACGGTGACGTTCAACTCAATGTCTTCCACCATAAAGATATTCAGGCGCACGTTATCGCGTTTTGCATCGACAACGGGCTCTGCGAGCTCAACAATTGGGACGTGAATGGACACGGTGAAGGTACTGCCAAAGCCTTCTTCACTCGCTACGGTAATATCACCGTCCATCATGTTGATCAGCTGCTTAGAAACTGCCAAACCAATACCTGTGCCAACCGCATGCAGGTTATCTTTGCCAGATTTCACTTGGTAGTACATAGCGAAGATCTTATCCAACTCTTCGTCTGGAATACCGATGCCAGTATCTTCCACTTCCATAATGATGGTCGCGTAATCGTCTTCTACATCTGCACTCACCGTCATCACTACGCCACCTTCTTTAGTGAACTTCATGGCGTTGCTAACGAGGTTCCAAATCACCTGACGCAAGCGAGTCGCATCCACTTCAATCGCTTTTGGCAGCGAGCTCAAGCGCTCTAGATCGAAGCGCAACCCTTTCTGCTCAGCCATCAGAG
Organism: Vibrio sp. D173a; assembly: GCF_030248475.1. Taxonomy (NCBI): domain Bacteria; kingdom Pseudomonadati; phylum Pseudomonadota; class Gammaproteobacteria; order Vibrionales; family Vibrionaceae; genus Vibrio; species Vibrio sp. D173a. Next base: position 23,997 of record NZ_JAHGAH010000032.1, on the reverse strand, counting down.
CCGAGATACTTTCGATTTCAGCGACGAAGTCTTCAAAGTTCAATGGGGCTGGTAACAGCTCCAACTTACGACGGTCGAACTTGTCCATATCGATGATGTCGTTGAAGATGTTGCCCAAAGTAATAGCACTGACATTAATGGTTTGCATGTGCTTACGCTGCTCTTCAGTCAACTGACTATCAAGCAACATACGGCTCAAGCCAACGATGCCATTTAATGGCGTACGCAACTCATGACTGATCGTAGAGATAAACGTGGTTTTGTCACGGCTGGCTTTTTCTAGTGATTCTTCGTGGCGTTTACGCTCAGTGATATCACGGCCGAAACCAACCAGACCAAGATGGCGGCCATCTTTGCTGTAGAACGGCACCTTGCGCAGCTCAAAGTAATGTTTACGTCCGTCAGGGTATTCCAGCCATTGTTCGTAAGTAATAGCTTGATTGTCGGCAAAGACTTTTTGGTCGGTATCGACGATATGCTCCGCTACTTCTTTGCTGTAGACATCCCACGGGCTCAAGCCGACTAATTGGTGCTCTTTCTTACCAGTTAGCTCTTCCATCGCGCGGTTACAGCCCGAGAAAACACCGTCAGCGTTACGGTAGTAAATCAAGTCTGGAGATGCGTCGATAAAAGAACGCAACAGTGCCGTACGCTCGGCAAGCTCAAGCTGAGTACGTTCACGTTGGAAAACTTCGTTCTCAAGATCTTGCATCGCTTCTTCGCGAGCTTCTTCGGCTTTAATGCGCTCTTCAATCTCTTGGTTGAGCTTCTCAATGTTCTGCTGTAGCTGGAAATTCAGCTCTTGGTCACGAGAGCGCATGTCTTTAAGCTTAGATACTAACTTGGTCAATCTTTGACGTGACTCTTCTAGTTGATCGACTACCACAGATAGGAAGTACACCGCCCAAGGGGTGATCAACAAACCAAAGAACACTGAACGGACAATATCAATATCGTCGACATTGCCTTTCAGCGCTAAGGTAATCCCCACTTGCACCACAACAGCCAATGCCACCAACGCCAGCGCCAGCAATATCGAGAAACGGACAATCCCCAGCTTGACCAATAGGTCAACATAGTACTGGGCGAGATTTTTCATGGGCTTCATTCACTACTCCACGGAACAAGCTAGATATCGAACCCTGACAAAATGAAAAGCGAAACCGCTGAACGAAGAAGCAACAACGATTTACATATTTGAAAGACACACGGATGGAGTAGCGGTGTTTCAGGGCTCATCAACGCCTCATCCTATGTGCTTGCAGTTTAACGTGTTTAATACGGTGATTTAAACAGCCTACTCTCAACTTAGAGCAAGCGGTCACAAAGCGTTAGTAAGAACTTGGATGAACACTGGTGCAATCACGGCCATCAGCCTTGGCTTGGTAAAGCGCACTGTCTGCCATTGCAACGCCCATTTCTGGCTCATCACCATGATGAGGAACATAAGCGACAAAACCGATACTGACTGTCAGTCGGTCCGATGTATTTGAACTGCGATGTTCGACCGCCAGTTCGTGAATTTGCTCATGGATGCGCTGCGCGACTTTCAGCGCCCCCTCCGTCGTTGTATTAGGTAAAATGAAAGCGAACTCTTCACCACCGTAACGCGCCACGCAGTCAGAAGATCGGCTCGCGACTTGTTGGAATACCGCAGCCACCTTCACTAAGGCTTCATCACCTTGCTGGTGACCATAACAATCGTTGTAGTCTTTGAAGAAGTCGATATCACATAGCATGATGGTCAGTGGTAACTTCTCACGAATATGGTGGTACCAAAGGGTATGCAGTTGCTCATCGAAACGACGACGGTTGGCCACTTGAGTTAAGCTGTCTGAGAAGCTGAGTTTCTCTAGTTCTAAATTCGCTTCTTCAAGTTTCTGCTCGGCAAGATAACGCTCTGAAATATCACGAGCCATGCTCAGCACACCATTGGTGCCAGAGGCTTTATCTTTGAACGGCGATTTCACCACATCAAACCATGTGTAGTAACCATCGGTGCTGCTCACTTTATCGATGTATCGAATTGGCTGAGTTTGTTGTAAAGCCTGTAGGTCACTCGCCTCTAAACGGATATACATATCCTCAGGAATGACATCTTGCAGGCGCTTACCAATCAAATCTCCCACATCGGAAATGCCGAGAGCGTTAACAAAGGGTTTATTACAGGCTTGGTAAACCATGTTTTCATTGAAGATACCGATCGAGTCCGGACTAGCATCCAGAATGGTTTGTAAGATGGTATCGCGCTGTGCCAAAGCGACTTCGGTATCTTTACGACGTTCCATCTCATCACGCAGGTTCTGCTGCATCTTATGCCATTCGGTGACATCATGGCTGATAGACAAGGTGCCGATCATCTCTCCACTTTGAGTGACTAACGAGCTCTGATTAACCTCAAGCAAACAACTTCGCCCTTGAGGATCTGTCGTCCAACGACGCTCACTTTTTCTTGTCGCGATCGGGCTAATGTTTGCAGAGCAGGCTTCTTCTCTTCGCCCCTCCCAGAAAAGATCAAACGCTCGGTTAGTTGTTAACACTTTGCCCTGCTGATCTTGTAAGCAAATTAACTCAGATAGAGAATCGATCGCAGAGCGAGCAATGCCTAATTTTTCTAGCTCTTTCTGCTGCTCTTGAAGTGTCGCTTGATAAGGTTGAGCGTAGATAATCCAGACACGATGACCACGCAGCACACTCTTTTTACCAGACAGTTCAACTTTGACGTTTTCTGTTTCGGATAATCGCCAATCAAATAATTGATGGCGGAAATGGCGGCTGGAAAAGCTATCGAGTAACGCCACCAGCTCTTCAGTGTGAAAAGAGGCAGGATAGAGAAAGCCAGAACCTAATGCGCGGATACCAAGTAATTGCATCGCAGGATCGTTAGAAAGCAGTAATTGACCATGACTTGCGTCGAGTACAAGTACTGGGTAAGGAGAGTCAGTAACGAGGTGTTTTAAAGCGGATTGGAATCGCAGATAGATCAGCGTAACAGTGATTACACATACCACAGAGAGCAGGACCACAAATCCGTAGTCGCCCTGCCCATCCCAGAGCCAATTGAGTAACTGATCCATTTTTCCGACCTTTAAAGCAAATCGGGAGAAATATAACAGTTCTTAATCGATCATTCTGCCTTTAATTCTGGTTTGCTATAGATGAAAGCATCGCCGGTTAAGCTACCTTGTGCGCCATCTTTATCTAATGCACGACCAATTTCAGTCATCGCCAACCAGCGGTTCTCACACCATAATGGCGATAATAAGGTTGGACGACGCGCCGCAGAAGAAACACGATGATAAATCACCTCTTTTGGCGTCATGCGGATCACTTCACTGGCGATAGCCACATACTCTTCAAGCTCAGGCGCTTCTAGCTTTCCAGCACGCCACGCTTTTGCCATAGTACTGCCTTCGACAATATGTAGACCGTGAAGCTTGATGCCGTCAGTACCGACTTCGAGCACTTTACGCAGTGTTTCAACATTGTCGTCGCGTGTCTCTTTCGGCAAACCAACGATCAGATGGGTACAAACGTTAATACCCAAAGCACGAGCGCGTTTAGTGATTTCTGCATAGCACTCAAAATCATGACCACGGTTGATACGCTTGAGGGTATCATTGTTGGCAGTTTGAAGACCGAGCTCTAGCCAAATCTCATAGCCTTGATTCACGTAATCCGACAGCAGATCTAATACCGCATCAGGAACGCAATCAGGACGAGTACCCACACAAAGGCCGACGATATCAGCCGCTTTGAGAGCTTCTTCGTACATGTTTTTAAGAACTTGTACTTCTGCATAGGTACTGGTGTACGCCTGAAAATAAGCCAGATACTTCTTCGCTCGATGGATCTCTCCAGCGCGATCTTTCAATTGATCGTGGATGCTTTTGATCTGCACTTCTTCGTCAGCAAACGAAGCCACATTACAGAATGTACAACCACCTCGGCCAATCGTGCCGTCGCGGTTTGGGCAACTAAAGCCACCATGTAAAGTCAGCTTATGGACTTTTTCGCCGTAACGACGCTGAAGGTCTTGGCCTAATGTGTTGACCAACTCATGTAACTGCATAGATTCTCACCAATAGTAAACCGTAATAAATCTCACTACGATTCATGTAAATAAATTACATCCCTGCAAGAAAAAACAAATAATTCTAGTCAATTCAAACAAACAGGTATCGGTGTGAAATCAATAAAACTGCATAAAATCAACTCAAAAACCGCAATGTTGCGCAAATGTTAAACAAAAAGTGAATATTTAAACGAAAAAATTGGGTCACAAAAGCGACTTTTCGTTGCATTCTCAAGTCACAAAATTGTAGGATACTTACACAACCCCGCTATTTTTGTGACTTTTATTACAACAATAACTGCGGGAATTGTCGGCGATACCCCGCTCCCACCTATATAAGTCACTAAATTGTGGCAATAAATAAAGGGATATCACCAAGGATTGTTTTTCTCGCAAAATTTTTCCTGCGAGATACGGAAAGGAATCAAGACTGGTCAACCTCGGCCAGTGGCGAATCATAAATATAAAGGACAAGACGCAAAGAGCGCACCTAAGGCAGTCGAGATCTGTCCGGGATTCTTGCGTCGACATTGAACTGGAAGGATGTATCTATGGTAGATAGAGAGCAAAATTCACAGGGTCTGTACACTCCGGAGCTGGAGCATGACGCTTGTGGTATCGGTTTTGTTGCTCACCTTAAAAACCGTAAATCTCATGAAGTAGTGACTCAAGCATTGGATATGCTGGCTCGCATGGAACACCGTGGTGGTCAAGGTTGTGACCCATGCAGCGGTGACGGTGCGGGTATCTTGCTACAAAAACCTCATGAATTCCTATTAGAAGAGGCCGTTAAGTTAGGCATTAAATTGCCTTCGTTTGAAAAGTATGGTGTTGGTGTCGTTCTTTTCCCGAAAGACGAATACAAACGCGAACAATGCCGTGACATTCTAGAACGTAACGCACAACGTCTAGACCTTGAAGTTATCGGCTACCGTGTATTGCCGACCGATAACTCCATGATCGGTGCAGACCCACTAAGCACAGAGCCTCAGTTTGAGCATGTGTTTATCTCTGGTGGCCCTGGCATCACACCTGAAGAGCTAGAACGTAAACTGTACGTACTTCGTAACTACACAGTGCGAGTTTGCCTAGAAAGCGTTTCGAACATTGGTGACGACTTCTACATTAACTCCATGTCTTACAAGACATTGGTGTACAAAGGTCAGTTAACGACCGAGCAAGTACCTCAGTACTTCCTTGATCTGCAAAACCCGACCATGGTGACTGCACTGGCACTGGTACACTCTCGTTTCTCTACTAATACCTTCCCGAAATGGCGTCTTGCACAGCCTTTCCGTTACATTGCCCACAACGGTGAAATCAATACAGTTCGCGGTAACTTGAACTGGATGAAAGCCCGTGAAGCAATCCTAGAATCAGACCTGTTTACTCAGGCTGAAATCGACATGCTTCTTCCAATCTGTCAGGAAGGCAGCTCGGATTCATCTAACTTTGACATGGCACTTGAGCTCCTAGTTCTTTCTGGTCGCAGCCTGCCACACGCATTGATGATGATGATCCCGGAAGCATGGCAAGAAAACAAAAACATGGATCCTAAACGTCGCGCGTTCTATCAGTACCACGCGAACATCATGGAACCATGGGATGGTCCTGCTTCAGTATGTTTTACTGATGGTGTTCAAGTTGGTGCGACACTAGACCGTAACGGTTTGCGCCCTTCTCGATACACAGTGACCAAAGACAACTTCCTAGTAATGGCATCTGAATCTGGTGTTGTGGATATTGAGCCAGAGAACGTTGAGTTCCGTGGTCGTCTACAACCAGGTCGTATCTTCGTTGCAGACCTAGAGCAAGGTCGCATCATCTCTGATGAAGAAGTGAAAGACACCATTGCAACGGCGCAGCCTTACGAGAAGTGGGTAGAAGAAAACCTACTGAGCTTGAAGAAGTTGCCAGATGCGAGCAACCAGTTCAGCCAACCTTCTCCAGAGCGTTTGCTACATCGTCAGCAAGCTTTCGGTGTGAGCACTGAAGAAGTGAACGAAATCATCGTTCCAATGGCGAATGATGCGAAAGAGCCATTATCAGCAATGGGTGCCGACTGGCCTCTTGCGGTTCTATCTCATCAATCTCAGCACCTTTCAAACTACTTCAAGCAGCTGTTTGCACAGGTAACTAACCCACCGATCGACCCGATCCGTGAGCGCATGGTTATGTCGCTGAACACTTACTTGGGTAAAGACCAAAACCTTCTGAATGAAACACCACTTCACTGTCAGAAAGTCGAATTGGAATCGCCTGTTCTAGCGAACTCTGAGCTTGAAAAACTGCGTGCGATCGATAACGAGCACCTACAAGCGAAGACGCTGGATATCGTATTCCAAGCCAATGAAGATCAAGGCAAGCTCGAACGTGCACTAAAACGTATCTGCCAATACGCAGAAGACGCAGTTATCGATGGTTACTCAATCATCCTACTAACTGACCGTGCAGTGAACTCAAACCACGCGGCGATCCCAGCAATGCTGGCAGTTGGTGCAGTGCACCACCACTTGATCCGTAAAGGTCTACGTGCGAAGTGTGACATCGTGGTTGAAACCGGTGATGCGCGTGAAACGCACCACTTTGCAACGCTACTTGGTTACGGTGCAAACGCAGTTAACCCATACCTAGTAATTGAAACCATCATTGAACTTCAACGTACGAAGAAGTTGGCTCCAGAAGCGAACCCTCGCGACCTGTTCAACAACTACCGTAAAGCGATCAATGGCGGTCTTCTGAAGATCTTCTCGAAGATGGGTATTTCAACGCTACAATCGTACCACGGTGCGCAAATCTTCGAAGCCTTGGGTATCCACAAGTCAGTGGTCGACAAATACTTCACTGGTACGGTTTCTCGTATCCAAGGTCTAACCCTTGATGATATCGCCAAAGAAGTGCTGATCCGTCACCGCATCGGTTACCCACAACGCGAAATCCCAATTCAAATGCTGGATGTTGGTGGTGTTTACCAATGGAAACAGCGTGGTGAGAAGCACCTATTCAATCCAGAGACTATTTCTCTACTGCAAGAGTCTACGCGCAACAAGAACTACGAACAGTTCAAGCAATACGCGACTGCTGTAGATAAGCAAGGCGACAACGCGGTAACTCTGCGTAGTCAACTTGAGTTCATTAAGAACCCTGCCGGTTCTATCTCTATCGACGAAGTCGAGCCAATTGAAAGCATCGTGAAACGCTTCGCGACTGGTGCAATGTCATTCGGTTCTATTTCTTACGAAGCACACTCCACACTGGCTGTTGCGATGAACCGCCTTGGCGCGAAATCGAACTCTGGTGAAGGTGGTGAAGACCCAATGCGTTTCGAACGCAAAGAGAACGGCGATTGGGAACGCTCTGCAATCAAGCAGGTGGCTTCAGGTCGTTTCGGCGTAACCTCTTACTACCTAACTAACGCTGAAGAGCTACAAATCAAAATGGCTCAGGGTGCGAAGCCAGGTGAAGGTGGTCAGCTACCAGGCGATAAAGTAGATGACTGGATCGGTGCAACACGTCACTCGACTCCGGGCGTTGGTCTTATCTCGCCACCGCCACACCACGATATCTACTCAATCGAGGATTTGGCTCAGCTTATCTACGACTTGAAGAACGCGAACCGCGCGGGTCGTGTAAACGTGAAGCTGGTATCGGAAGCTGGCGTAGGTACGATCGCTTCTGGTGTAGCGAAAGCGAAAGCGGACGTTGTACTTATCGCAGGTTTCGACGGCGGTACAGGTGCATCCCCAATGTCTTCAATCCGTCATACAGGTCTTCCTTGGGAACTTGGTTTGGCAGAAACGCACCAAACGCTACTGAAGAACGGTCTACGTAATCGTATCGTGGTTCAAGCGGATGGTCAGATGAAGACACCTCGCGACCTAGCAGTGGCAACACTACTTGGTGCAGAAGAATGGGGCGTGGCAACCGCAGCCTTGGTGGTTGAAGGTTGTATCATGATGCGTAAGTGTCATAAGAACACCTGTCCTGTTGGTATCGCGACTCAAAACAAGACGCTTCGTGAGCGCTTTGATGGTCGCGTAGAAGACGTCGTCACCTTCTTCCAATACATGGCACAAGGTCTGCGTGAAATCATGGCTGAACTTGGCTTCCGCACTATCGATGAGATGGTCGGTCAAGGCCAGAAGCTGAAGATTCGCCAAGACGTTTCTCACTGGAAATACAAGAACCTAGATCTGTCTCCTGTTCTCCACGTTGAGCAACCACGTGAAGCTGATGGTGTATTCAACCAAGCTCAGCAAAACCACAACCTAGAAGAAGTACTAGACCGTAAGCTGATTCAAGCAGCGATTCCTGCACTCGAGAAAGGCGAAGCGGTGAACGCCGAGTTCCCTATCGTCAACACAGACCGCTCTGCAGGTACCATGTTGTCGAACGAAATATCGAAAGTGTACAAAGATGCGGGTCTACCTCAACCAATGAACGTGAAGTTCAAAGGTTCTGCGGGTCAGTCATTCGGTGCATTCCTCGCTAAGGGCGTGAAGTTTGAAGTGGAAGGCGACGCGAACGACTACTGGGGTAAAGGCTTATCTGGCGGTACCTTAGTACTTTACCCGGATGCGAAATCAAGCATTGTCGCGGAAGACAATATCGTGGTTGGTAACGTGTGTTTCTACGGTGCAACTTCGGGTGAGTCTTTCATTCGCGGTATGGCTGGCGAACGTTTCTGTGTTCGTAACTCAGGCGCGAAAGTAGTAGTAGAAGGCGTCGGTGACCACGGTTGTGAATACATGACGGGCGGTGCAGCCCTCATCCTTGGTTCAACAGGTCGTAACTTTGCCGCAGGTATGAGTGGCGGTGTGGCTTACGTATGGGATAAATCAGGCGACTTTGAGTCAAAACTGAACCCAGAGCTAGTAGACCTAGATCCAATCGAGCAAGAAGACAGAGATCTATTACTCGACATGCTAACTAAGCATGTTCAATTCACAGGAAGTGAAGTCGCTCAGTCTTTCCTAGACAACTTTGAAGCAAGCCTAGCCTCTATGGTTAAGGTAATGCCGCGTGACTACAAAGCGGTTCTTCAAAAGCGTAAAGCTGAAGCACAGTCTCAAGGAAACGAAACTCAAGTGGAGGCCGTATAATGGGTAAGCCTACTGGATTTTTAGAGCATGGTCGTGAACTACCACAGAAGATCGACCCAACTGAACGTATCAAGAACAACAAAGAGTTCGTTCTGAACGAGGAGTTTGGTGACAAGATCAATACTCAAGCTTCTCGTTGTATGGATTGTGGTGTGCCGTTTTGTCATAACGGCTGCCCTATCGGTAACATCATCCCAGAGTTTAACGACGCAGTTTATCGTGATAGCTGGGAAGAAGCATGGAACATTCTAAGCTCAACCAATAACTTCCCAGAGTTCACTGGTCGTGTTTGCCCAGCTCCATGTGAAAGTGCTTGTGTCCTTGGTATCAATCAAGATCCAATCACTATCTGTAATATCGAGAAAACCATCGTGGAAACGGCGTATCGTGAAGGGTACGCCAAACCAAAAACACCACGCTCTCGCACAGGCAAAACCGTTGCGATCATCGGTTCGGGCCCTGCTGGCCTTGCGGCTGCTGAGCAACTAAACAGCGCTGGCCATACTGTGACAGTATTCGAGCGAGACGAGAAAGTAGGCGGTCTGCTACGTTTTGGTATCCCAGATTTCAAACTGGGTATGGACGTGATTGATCGTAAGATCAACTTGATGGCAGAAGCAGGTATTGAATTCAAAGTTAATCAACACGTTGGTGTTGATGTGAATGCCCAGCAGCTGCGTCAAGAGTTCGATGTGGTTCTACTAACGGGTGGTTCAACCGTTCCTCGTGATTTGCCAGTTCCGGGGCGTGAGCTAAAAGGCGTTCACTTCGCAATGGAATTCCTAGGTAAAAACAACCGCCGTGCCAACAACATGGATCTCAAGGGTGAAGAACTTCACGCTGCGGGTAAACATGTTGTCGTTATCGGTGGTGGTGATACGGGTTCTGACTGTGTAGGTACATCAAACCGCCACGGTGCAGCAAGCATCACTCAGGTTGAAATCATGCCGATTCCACCAGAGAAACGCCCTGCCAATATGCCATGGCCACAGTACCCGATGATTCTACGTACTTCGACGTCTCATGAAGAAGGAGTTGATCGTCACTGGAATATCCTAACCAAAGAGTTCATCGGCAATGACAAAGGTGAAGTTACAGGCCTTCGTTTAGCTGATATCGTTTGGCAAGATGCGAAACCAGGCGAGCGTCCAAGCTTCAAAGAAGTAGAAGGCAGCGAGCGTGTGATTCCATGTGATATGGCATTTCTAGCGATGGGCTTCCTACACCCTGAACCAACAGGCGTACTTGCTCAACTGGATATCGCGCTAGATGATCGCGGTAACGTAGCAACTCAAGGTTTTGCTACTAACCAAGAAGGTGTATTTGCTGCTGGTGATATGCGAACAGGCCAATCTTTGGTGGTTCGTTGTATCAATGAAGGCCGCGAATGTGCCCGTGCTATCGATGATTACCTAATGGGTGGCACGAACCTAGAAGCAAAAGCAGATTCACTGATGCTTTCAGCTTAAAGGGAGTGCGCTCACTTCCTCTTTTCGAGGCATAAATCCAGCCATCAGTACTATCGATGGCTGGTTGTCAGGAAAGAAAATAGTTCCTTCCAATCTTTTTATTTTGACCAGCATTTTGTGCTGGTCTTTTTTATTCCCTTCAGAATCAAATGTTACTTTTTTGTAACAACTACTTTTCTATCTCACTGTTTTTCTTGAACTATTTCAGCCAATTAAATGGTAAATCGCATATTCACGCGATGATTCACTAATAACTTGACCTTTTTTACAATAAGCTATAGCTTGTGAAGTTGGTGAAAATAAAACACACAATTTTTGTTAATATATTTGACGAATTTTATTGAATAGATATACATAAAACTTAGAGAGTGACGCATAGTTAGTCATCATTATCAACTTGAGCAGTGTTGATATATCTGTCGGGATGACAGATAAGCAAAGGGAGAATTGCAATGGCTCTTTATGATCCAAGTCTTGAGAAAGACAACTGTGGATTTGGCTTAATCGCGCACATGGAAGGCGAGCAAAGTCACAAGCTGGTACGTACAGCAATTTCTGCACTTGATCGCATGACCCACCGTGGTGGCATCGCCGCCGATGGTAAAACCGGTGATGGTTGTGGTCTTCTTTTACAAAAGCCCGATTCCTATTTACGCCTTATCGCTGAAGAAAGTGACTTCAACCTTGGCAAGCAATACGCCATAGGAATGATTTTCTTCAACCAAGACCCGGTGAAAGCTCAACTAGCTAAAGACATCATCAACAAAGAGCTCGCACAAGAGACTCTGACGGTGGCAGGGTGGCGTGAAGTACCAACCAATTCAGAAGTACTCGGCCCAATCGCCGCCGATTCACTTCCAGACATTCAACAAGTATTTATCTCTGCTCCGGCAGGTTGGCGCGAGCGTGACATTGAACGTCGTCTCTACATCGCACGTCGTCGCATCGAGAAACAAATCACCGAAGATCCTGATTTCTACATCTGTAGCTTGTCAACACAAGTTTTGGTGTATAAAGGCTTGTGCATGCCTGCGGACTTACCGCGCTTCTATCTTGATCTTGCTGATCTACGCATGGAATCTGCTATCTGCCTGTTCCACCAGCGTTTTTCTACCAACACTCAACCGCGTTGGCCATTAGCTCAACCGTTCCGTTACCTTGCACATAATGGTGAGATCAACACTATCGAAGGTAACAGACAGTGGGCGCGAGCGCGTGCTTACAAGTTCTCGTCACCACTGCTGCCGGACCTACAAACCGCAGCACCGTTTGTGAACGAGACAGGTTCAGATTCTTCCAGCTTAGATAATATGTTGGATCTATTCCTTTCTGGCGGTATGGATATCTTCCGTGCCATGCGCATGCTTGTGCCACCAGCATGGCAAAACCACCCAGACATGAACCCGGATCTGCGAGCGTTTTACGACTTCAACTCCAAGCACATGGAGCCATGGGATGGTCCGGCAGGTATCGTATTGTCCGACGGCCGTTACGCTGCATGTAACCTAGACCGAAATGGTCTGCGCCCTGCACGTTATGTGATTACTAAAGACAAATTTATCACCCTAGCATCAGAGGTAGGGATTTGGGATTACGCTCCCGATGAAGTTGCCGAGAAAGGCCGTGTTGGTCCGGGTGAACTGCTGGTTGTCGATACTCGTAAAGGTAAGCTTTGGCAGTCTAGCGAGATCGATAACGATCTGAAATCTCGCCACCCTTACCGCGAATGGATGGAAAACAACGTTCGCAAACTCACACCTTTTGCTCAGCTACCTGAAGATCAAGTGGGGGAGCGCAGCTTTGATGAAGACTTGCTTAAGACTTATCAAAAGCAATTCGCCATGAGCAATGAAGAAGTCGATCAAGTTCTGCGCGTCCTTGGTGATATGGGCCAAGAAGCGGTCGGCTCTATGGGTGATGACACCCCAATGGCCGTTCTCTCGTCGAAAGAGCGCTTGGTGACTGATTACTTCCGCCAAAAGTTCGCTCAGGTAACCAACCCGCCAATCGATCCATTGCGTGAAAAACACGTTATGTCACTGGCGACCAGTATTGGTCAGGAGATGAACGTCTTCTGTGAAACCGATGGCCACGCCTACCGAGTGACCTTCGATTCGCCAGTATTACTTTACTCAGACATGCAGCAATTGCTTGAGCTTGGTGACGATCACTACCGTAATACCATTCTCGATATCAACTACGATCCACAACAGAAAGATCTCAAACAAGCCATTGATGATCTGTGTGAGCAAGCAGAACAAGTGGTGCGTGAAGGCACGGTTCTAGTCGTGCTTTCAGATCGCGCTTTAGTCAAAGGCAAGCTGCCAATTCCTGCAGCAATGGCGGTCGGTGCGGTTCAAACTCGCTTGATTGATGCGAACTTACGTTGTGATGCCAACATTGTTGTTGAGACCGCAACTGCACGTGACCCACACCAATTTGCTGTCTTGCTTGGCTTTGGCGCCACTGCAGTTTACCCATACCTAGCTTATGAAGCGCTAGGTAAGCTGATTGATGATAAAGCGCTAGAAAAAGACTACCGCGATGTGATGCAAAACTACCAATACGGCATCAACAAAGGTCTGTACAAGATCATGTCGAAAATGGGGATTTCTACCATCGCCTCTTACCGTTGCTCGCAACTGTTTGAAGCGGTTGGCTTGAGCCAAGAAGTGGTCGATTTGTGCTTTAAAGGTGTTACAACTCGTATTGAAGGCGCGAACTTCGACGACTTCCAACAAGATTTGTACAACCTTTCTCGTAAAGCTTGGGCAAAACGTAAGGCCATCGAGCATGGTGGTCTATTGAAATATGTCCACGGTGGTGAATATCACGCCTACAACCCAGACGTGGTTGGCACACTGCAAACTGCGGTTAAATCAGGCGAAAGTAACGATTATCAGAGCTTTGCTAAGCAGGTGAACCAACGCCCTGTTGCCATGCTGCGTGACTTAATGGCGCTGAAAAAATCAGACTCACCGCTACCTTTAGAGCAAATTGAGCCTAGCACTGAGCTCTTCAAACGCTTTGATTCTGCGGCGATGTCCATTGGCGCACTTAGCCCAGAAGCGCACGAAGCACTTGCAACAGCGATGAACCGTCTTGGTGGTTACTCCAACTCGGGTGAAGGCGGTGAAGATCCTCGTCGCTTCGGTACAGAGCGTAACTCGCGTATCAAGCAGATTGCTTCCGGGCGATTTGGTGTTACCCCTCACTACCTAACCAATGCTGACGTACTGCAGATCAAGGTCGCACAGGGTGCGAAGCCGGGCGAAGGTGGTCAGTTACCAGGACACAAAGTCACCGCAGAAATTGCAAAACTGCGTTATTCGGTACAGGGGGTGACTCTGATCTCCCCTCCTCCGCACCACGATATTTATTCGATTGAAGACTTAGCCCAGCTGATCTTTGACCTAAAACAAGTCAATCCAAATACGCTGGTTTCGGTGAAGTTAGTTTCTGAACCAGGCGTCGGCACCATCGCAACAGGTGTCGCGAAGGCCTACGCTGATCTCATTACCATCTCGGGTTACGACGGCGGTACCGCAGCAAGCCCACTAACCTCAGTGAAATACGCAGGTAGCCCTTGGGAGTTGGGACTAGCAGAGACACAACAAGCACTGGTTGCTAATGGCCTACGCCATAAGATCCGTCTGCAAGTAGATGGTGGTCTAAAAACGGGTCTAGACGTAGTGAAAGCGGCGATTCTCGGTGCAGAAAGCTTCGGTTTTGGTACTGCGCCAATGGTGGCAATGGGTTGTAAGTTCCTACGTATTTGTCACCTCAACAACTGTGCGACTGGAGTCGCGACTCAGGACGAGACACTACGTAAAGAGTACTTCAAAGGTCTACCGGAAATGGTGATGAACTACTTCATCGGTCTGGCGGACGAAGTGCGTGGATTGCTCGCTGAACTTGGTGTTGAAAAACTGACTGACTTGATTGGTCGCACGGATTTGTTGGAAACCGTTGAAGGTCTGACAGCGAAACAAACCAAGCTGGATTTGTCGAATATCCTTGAGGCACCAGTCTCTCCAGACGGACACCCTCTTTACTGGACACAGCCAAACACACCATTTGATAAAGCAGAGCTAAACAACAAGATCATCGAAGACGCACTACAAGCGGTTGAAAAACGTCAATCTGCTAGCTTCTTCTACAACGTGATCAACACCGACCGCTCTGTTGGTGCTCGCCTATCTGGTGAAATCGCTCAGCGTTACGGCAACCAAGGCATGGCGGCGACGCCAATCAAACTGCATTTGGATGGCACTGCAGGCCAGTCATTTGGCGTTTGGAACGCGGGTGGCGTAGAGCTTTACCTCACTGGTGATGCCAACGACTACGTAGGTAAAGGCATGGCTGGCGGTAAGGTGGTTATCAAACCTCACCTTGGCACTGCATTTAAGTGTAATGAAGCGACCATCATTGGTAACACGTGTTTGTACGGCGCGACCGGCGGTAAGTTGTTTGCGGCAGGTAAAGCAGGTGAGCGTTTCGGCGTACGTAACTCAGGTACGATTGCTGTTATTGAAGGCGCTGGCGATAACGCTTGTGAATACATGACCGGCGGTATTGTTGCCATTCTTGGCGCGACAGGCGTGAACTTTGGCGCAGGCATGACTGGCGGTTTTGCTTACGTATTGGATGAGAACCAAGATTTCCAAGGTCGCGTGAACAACGAGTCTGTTGAAGCGATTTCTCTGTCAGATCTCTACATCCATCAAGAGCACTTACGTGGTCTTATTGCCGAACATCTTGAAGAAACCGGCTCTAGCCACGCAGAAGATATCTTGGCGAACTTTGATGAATGGATTCCAAAGTTCTACTTGGTGAAACCACAAGCGGCGGACTTGCGCACGCTACTTGGTCACCAGAGTCGCAGTGCCGCAGAACTGCGCGTTCAAGCCCAGTAATCATGGAGGATGTTTGAATCATGAGTCAGAACGTTTATCAATTTATCGATGTTCAACGCGTAGATCCTGCGAAAAAGCCTATCAAAGTTCGTAAGATCGAATTCGTTGAAATCTATGAACCGTTTACCAAACAACAAGCGACTGCGCAGGCGGATCGCTGCTTGGATTGTGGTAACCCATATTGTGAATGGAAGTGCCCAGTCCACAACTACATTCCTCAATGGCTAAAGTTAGCCAATGAAGGTCGTATCCTTGAGGCCGTTGAGCTATCACACCAAACCAACAGCTTGCCTGAAGTTTGTGGCCGCGTATGTCCGCAAGATCGTCTATGCGAGGGCTCTTGTACTCTCAATGAGGACTTTGGTGCAGTCACTATAGGTAACGTTGAAAAATACATTACCGACAAAGCCTTTGAAATGGGCTGGAAACCTGACATGTCCAAGGTGGAATGGACTGACAAAAAGGTTGCCATCATTGGTGCAGGCCCTGCAGGCTTGGCAGCCGCTGATATCCTAGTGCGCAATGGCGTGAAACCTGTCGTATTTGACCGCTATCCTGAAATTGGAGGCCTACTGACCTTCGGTATCCCTTCGTTCAAGCTTGAAAAAGGCGTAATGGAAAACCGCCGTCGCGTCTTCACCGAGATGGGCGTAGAGTTCCAGATGAATGTCGAAGTAGGTAAAGATGTACAGATGCAAGAGCTACTTGATGAGTACGATGCCGTCTTTTTGGGTGTTGGTACTTACAAGTACATGCGTGCGGGACTAGAAAATGAAGGTGCGCCGGGCGTTTACGATGCTCTGCCATTCTTGATTTCAAATACTTACAAGGTCATGGGCTTGGAGCACGACAAACCTTTTATCGACATGGCAAAACAACGCGTCGTCGTACTTGGTGGTGGTGATACCGCAATGGACTGTGTTCGTACCTCTATCCGCCAAGGTGCGTCAAACGTGGTATGTGCTTACCGTCGTGATGAAGCCAATATGCCCGGCTCTCGCCGCGAGGTGAAAAACGCCAAAGAAGAAGGCGTGAAGTTTATGTTCAACCTCCAGCCTTTAGGAATTGAAGTCGATTCGTCAGGTAAGGTCTCGGGGGTCAAAGTGGTGAAAACTGCCCTTGGCGAGCCTGATGAAGCGGGTCGTCGCCGTCCAGAACCCGTCGAAGGCAGCGAGCACGTTCTACCAGCAGACGTTGTTATCATGGCGTTTGGTTTCCAACCACACAAAATGGACTGGCTAGCTCCGTTTGATGTCGAATTGGACCAATGGGGCCGCATCAAAGCTCCTGCGAAACAAGAGTTCCAATTCCAGACCAGCAACAAAAAGATCTTCGCTGGTGGCGATGCGGTACGAGGCTCTGATCTGGTCGTGACCGCGATTGATGAAGGTCGAAAAGCCGCAGAAGGTATTCTCGATTACCTTGAAGTTTAATCACAGCTAACGTCTCAAAAAGGATCCTACTATTGGATCCTTTTTTCTTTTATTACATATAATTAAATTCCTAAGATAAGGGATAGAACCAATGAAAAAAA
Source organism: Vibrio sp. D173a (assembly GCF_030248475.1). Classification (NCBI taxonomy): domain Bacteria; kingdom Pseudomonadati; phylum Pseudomonadota; class Gammaproteobacteria; order Vibrionales; family Vibrionaceae; genus Vibrio; species Vibrio sp. D173a. The sequence goes on along the minus strand of NZ_JAHGAH010000032.1, from coordinate 6,901 downwards.
CCGCTCTCCTTTCCATTACTTTGCTCGGCTTAACCGCTTGTAGCCAAGGAGTCACAACCATGACGGATCGTTCTCAATCACCTTGTGGTGACAAACCCAACTGCGTCTCCACCCAAGACACGCGTGAAGAATACAACCTAACACCATTCACCCTAACCGAATCCACGAACATCGATGCAATTGAGCAAGTGGCGCTTGAACTGCCAGGCGCGAAGACAGCCGTTAAAGAAGGCAATTATCTACGTTTCGAATGCACATCTAAAATCATGCGCTTTGTGGACGATTTAGAGCTTAAGATCGAAGGCGATAAGCTCATTGTTCGCTCAGAATCTCGCGTTGGCTATTCAGATTTTGGCGTGAACCGTAAGCGTGCCGAACAATTACGTTCACTGTTGGCGAATGCTGGATTAATCAAATAACAACCACATATTGGTGCAGAGTGGTATACTCTCGCCAACTTTAATTTTTATCGAAAGAGAGTGTTATGAAAGTTGGTATCATCGGTGCGATGGAACAAGAAGTCACCATCCTGAAAGAAGCAATGACAAACTGCCAAACAGTAAACAAAGCAGGTTGTACGTTTTTCTCTGGTCAGATTAACGACGTTGATGTGGTACTGCTTCAATCTGGCATCGGTAAAGTAGCGGCAGCAGTTGGTACAACCATTCTGCTAGACGAGTACCAACCAGATGTGGTTATCAACACTGGTTCTGCAGGCGGCTTTGACTCAAGCCTAAACCTAGGCGACGTTGTTATCTCAACAGAAGTTCGTCACCACGATGCAGACGTAACGGCGTTTGGCTACGAAATGGGTCAAATGGCAGGCCAACCAGCAGCATTCAAAGCGGATGAGAAGTTAATGGACCTTGCTGAAAAAGCAATGGCTCAAATGGAAAACACTCACGCAGTTCGCGGCCTGATCTGTACTGGTGATGCGTTTGTTTGCACAGCAGAACGCCAAGAGTTTATCCGTAAACACTTCCCTTCAGTTATCGCTGTAGAGATGGAAGCATCTGCTATCGCTCAAACTTGTCACCAATTCAACACACCGTTTGTTGTTGTTCGTGCTATCTCTGACGTAGCAGACAAAGAATCGCCAATGAGCTTCGAAGAGTTCCTACCGCTAGCAGCGAAAAGCTCTTCAGAAATGGTATGCAAAATGTTGGAACTGACTAAGTAAGTCCCCAGAATTTCATGGAAGAAATATTTCAACAGCTCTATGCCAATGGTGCGCTCCTCGTCATGTGGGGCGCATTACTATTCCACTTATTAATCCCTATTCCTCACGCTGCTCATCCTGTGACTTTGTGGCATAAATTCGCAGAACAACTGGCGAACAAAGTTAATAACAACCATAACTACTCACAAAGCATTCTCTCTGGCGGACTCGCACTTCTTCTTATGCTTGTACCCTGCTTGATATTACTGCTCGCGATGAAACCTTTAGTTTGGCAAGCGCCCTTATTTGAGCTGGCATTACTGCTTATTGCTCTCGACTGGCGAAACAACGAATCACTTGCGAAACAACTCGTTACTGCGATGTCTAATGAGAACAAAGCACAGTGCCGAGCACTACTAAAACCTTACCTTAATCGAGATACCGAGAGCTTATCACTGCTTGGGATTGGTAAAGCTGGTGCAGAGACCATCATCATGGGTTACGGACGTAACGTTGTGTGCGTGTTGTTCTGGTATGGATTGACTGGTGGAATTGGCGCATTAATGTATCGCCTAACGGCAGAGCTCGCTCGTGCTTGGTCCCCAAGTCGCCGCCAGTATTCACCTTTTGGTAAGCCTGCTATTCAGCTAACGGCTGCATTGGAGGTTGTTCCTTTACGCTTGTTTGCCGTGTTCATTAGCATGGGTAAAAACCTATCGAGTGTTTCGATTGCCATGCTTCAACAAGCGAAGTCTTGGCCACTTCCGGGGCCAGCTTGGTTGTTGTGCTCAATTGGTAACAAACTTCAATTGTCACTTGGCGGCCCAGCGCTGTACCAAGGTCAAAGAGCTGAACGAGCGAAAATTGGTGGTCGTATAGCACCATCTGCTATTCATTTAGCACAAATCCAAACCCTCATTGTGTGGCGTATTTTTGCTTGGATCGTTATCCAAAGCCTGATTCTCGGACTCATTTATCAAGGACTATGATGAAGAAACTTTGTTTTGCTCTTGCTCTTATCTTCTCTGCCGCTTCTTTTGCCAATGAACCAGCTCAACGCGTCATCAGCCTGGCACCACACTCAACAGAAATCGCCTATGCTGCAGGTCTTGGTGACAAACTGATTGCCGTCAGTGAGATGAGTGACTACCCAGAACAAGCTAAAGATTTAGAGAAAGTATCAAACTATCAAGGCATCAAGTTAGAGCGCATCATTGCCCTTCAACCCGATTTGGTTATCGCTTGGCCAGCAGGTAATCCAGCCAAAGAGCTTGAAAAGCTCAAGCAGTTTGGCATTCCTATCTACTACTCAACTACCGGAACGTTAGAAGACATCGCTACGAACATTGGGCAACTTAGCCAGTACAGTGAGAAGCCAGAAGTTGGGCAAAAAGCCGCCGCAGAATTCCGCGCGCAGTTAGAAGCATTAAAAGAAAAATACAATACCGAGGATAAAGTCAGTTACTTCTATCAATTAAGTGAGAAACCGATCATCACCGTTGCGGGCAAGAACTGGCCAAGTGAAGTCTTCACCTTCTGTGGTGGCGAGAATATCTTTGCTAAAGGCAGTGCCCCTTACCCACAAGTCAGCATCGAGCAAGTGATTACTCGCCAACCCGAAGTCCTGTTTACCTCTCGCCATGCCATGAGTAATGATGGCATGTGGGCTGAATGGAAAAACGACCTCCCTGCGTTAAAGAACAACCACGTTTGGTCACTCAATTCCGATTGGATCAACCGCCCAACCCCAAGAACCTTAAACGCGATCACAGAGGTGTGTGAACACTTTGAAACCGTTCGGCAAAAACGCTAACGTTTTCGTTGGAAATCCCGTACAATTTCCGTCCCATTTCTGTTCCCCCACAATTTGTTTAAAAGGTACCAAGTAACATGGACTCCATGCTGCTTTATATGATCGATTTATTCGGTACTGCTGTCTTTGCGGTTTCTGGCGTTTTACTCGCAGGCCGATTAAAGATGGATCCTTTCGGTGTGATCGTACTCGGTAGTGTGACAGCTATTGGCGGCGGCACCATTCGTGATATGGCGCTTGGCGCAACCCCGGTATTCTGGATCACTGACACCACTTATCTTTGGGTAATTTTCATCACTTGTTTGCTCACCATGATTATCATTCGTCGCCCTAAGCGCTTGCCTTGGTGGGTTCTACCTGTCTGTGACGCCATTGGTTTGGCGGTATTCGTCGGTATCGGTGTCGAGAAAGCTCTCGCCTACAATGCTTCTGGCATGGTAGCGGTGATCATGGGCGTGATCACTGGCTGCGGTGGCGGTATTATCCGTGATGTACTGGCTCGCGAGGTACCCATGGTACTGCGAAGTGAAGTCTATGCGACCGCATGTATCATAGGCGGAATTTTCCATACAACGGCATTGAGTATGGGACACGACCATTCAGTCGCCCTACTCGCAGGTGTCATCTCAACCTTGATTATTCGCCTTGGTGCGATTCGCTGGCATTTGTCACTGCCAACCTTTGCTATCAATCGTTGAGCGATACCAATCAATTTACGCAAAAGAGCCGACTGATACGTCGGCTCTTTTTGTTTGTAAAATCACCTGTCGCTTCTCATCTCAAGCTTGGCTATATTAGGCCTATTATTCCCAATATTCATGGATAGACATGTTACTGGAAGGTATCGAAACACTATTAGTTTTAAGCAAAGCGAAAACAATGAGTCGCACTGGGAGTTTGCTGTATATCAGCCAATCTGCGGTGAGTAAACGTATCGCGAACCTAGAGAAAAAACTGGGAAAAAAACTTGTCGAACCGTCGGGGAGAACCATTAAACTCACACCTGATGGCATGGCTTTGATCGAGAATATTGGCCCTTCTTTTAACGAGTTACGTGGCCTTATCTATGAACAGCAAGAGCTAGAAGACACATCATTAATCACCCTCGATAGCTCAAAGTCTCTTATTGCGGGTTATCTTGGAAAAACCATTGGTGATTACCTCAAGCAAGATCAGTACTTAACCATAACCACCAACCACAGCCCTAGAATCGTTGAGCGAGTTCAATCCGGTAAAGCGACCATTGGGCTTTGCGCTGGTTTGCTTCCACCACATCACGGCTTGATGGCTTTTCATCTGTGCGATGAACCTTTTTTCCTCGTTAGTGATCAACCACTGAATGAACTACCGAAAAAAGTCATCACAAATGATTTAGCTAACCCGTCCAATAGCTACCAACTGCCTGCATTAGAGAAAATCGGCATCAAACCATTGATGGAAATGGATGCCTACACTGCTGCAGCCCAACTTGCACTTGGAGGGGCAGCGCCAGCATTAATACCGTTATCGATCGTTAGAGCGTTAAAGATCCCTGACCATCACTGCTTTATGTTCGAACAACTGACATCTTTAATTCGACCGATTCATATCTGCGTTAGGCAAAACGTGTACCAGTCACCAAGAGTTAAAACAGTGATAGAAACCATTGGTGATGTTGTTGCCAGAGAAGTTTCGCGGCCATCAGCATAGACATAGTAATCACCAAAGGTCGAATCCACTTTTGGCCTTTGGTCACCACTACTTTGGCACCAAGCTGAGCACCAATAAAGCCCCCCACAGCCATGGTCAGACCGATTTCCCAAACAGGCAAGCCAGCAAGAATAAAGAACAGCAGGGCCGCGATATTTGAGGTGAAGTTGAGAATCTTAGTACGAGCGGTCGCATCAACTAAAGAGAAGTGACCCAGTGCGACAAAGCAAAGCGCGAAGATAGAGCCAGTACCTGGACCAAAAAAGCCATCGTAAAAGCCCACGCCGCCACCAACGCACAAAGCGAACATCGCTTCAGAGAGCTTTGGCTCCCCTTCCGCGGCTTTCGAAGTTGAAGAGAGCAAAAAATAGAGTGAAATCGCGATCAGCAAGACAGGGATAAGACTAGTGAGCACACCGGCATCAATAAACTGCACAGCCTCTGCGCCAATAGCGGAACCAATAAAGGTGCATAGAATCGCTAAGCGCATCTCTTTAAGGCTAACAATGCCATTACGCACAAAGTACCAACTGGCAGAAAAGCTTCCAAACGAGCTTTGGAGTTTGTTGGTCGCCAATGCCTGAGTAGGACTTAAGCCTGCTGCCAACAAAGCAGGCAGCGTCAAGAGGCCACCACCTCCCGCCATCGCATCAATAAATCCCGCAGCGGATGCGACAAAAAACAGGGCAATTAAGATTTCGAACGTAACTTCCACTTGTGCGTCCTTGTAAATATTTGTAACTAAGATGAGGCAACGATAGCACTGCCAAGCAAACGCACAAAAGGAAACTCAAGACACTAACCTATTCCACATTTTCATCAATTAGAAAGTTCTAAGAAATGATACGTTAAATGTATCAATTACATTTCCAATAGAATTGACTCTCAAGAGCATTTCAAATTTTTGATGGGAAAGAAAAACACTGGCCTAATCTGGTAAATTCAATCTTATAGAAAGTGAAAACAATGGATGCTTTAGGGATTCGCCCATCAATAAAAGAGCAACAGTTACGCTCTCATATAGAACAAACCGTAAGTCTAAAACAGCTCTTTAAAGTCATAGACTCTAGGCCTGAAACTTCGGGTGCTGGGGTTATTTATATCGATAGCAAATTTACCATTATTCGCTTGAGAGACTTTAAGTCTACATGCCGTATCAACCCCATTTTCATCGTCTTACGTGAGCCGATAAAAGCTCAAACCACGCATGAGTTTGCAAAAGAGATAAAACAAGAAGAGCCAAAATCCAAGTTCCATCAAGAACTTTTGTCAGCGAGCATTAGCTGCGTTGGAGCTGCTATTGGGTGGCTTGGTGTTATTGGCTCCGGTTTGACAATACCTATTAGTGGTCCCGCTGGTTTAGCCATGTCCTATATTTCATTTGGAGCGACTGCCGCGGCTACAGCTAAATGCTCTATAGGAGTAGCAAGAACTGTAATGGCTTCAAAATCACCAGATAAGCTATCTAATTTAGACAGTAATGAATGGTACCAAAACACAACAAAAGCTTTAGATTACATGTCTTTAGCTGGGGCTAGTGTAAGCGGATATCAGACAACAAAAATGGTTCTATCTCTCAAACAAACCACCGGAAAAGGAGTCTCCGAGATCCTAAAAGGACTAAACAGACAAGAACGAGCAAACTTAACTAAAGAAATTGTCCGTAAAAACCTTCCTACGTTTTCAAGTAAAGCGCGCAAGCAGCTTACGCTGTCTGGGGTGATACCTAAAGGTATTCACAAGCAACGATTTCTACGTCTGTTTCCCATCAACTCCTCGACGCTATTGGAGGCTCAGTGAGCATAGTTGGAAGCGGCTATTCAGGTGAGATCAAAAACCTTGCCATTGGCATTTATGAGGAGTTGAAAGTTGAATACTGAATCGATTGGCATTGTGAACATATTAGTAAGCATATGCTTATATTTAGCTTTAACCATTGGTCTAGCAATAAGCCTAAGTATCTGGAATGAATGGTTTTCTATCACTCAACAAATGGAACTCGATACTTATTTCATTCTCTTCGGTACCATAACTGCAACAGTAATATGTGTGCCAAACATTCTGACTATAAGCAAGGGATTGAGTATTGCAGCGAAAGTAAACTTGTTCACCATTGCATTTATTCTTGTTACTTGCAGCGCTAATTTTGTTATTACAAATGGCAGTACTATTGCTTCATCTTTAGGGACGTTACTTTCAGTTATCAGTTTGATGCTATACAAAGTAAGCGCTCCATAAAA
>NZ_JAHGAH010000319.1:0-1151 GCF_030248475.1 Vibrio sp. D173a | reverse complement strand
TAGCGCACAAAAAGGTCAAGTTCTGATTACCGAAAAGCTTCCCCCAAGACTGAAGCGTGCCTCAGGGATCATCAGACAGGTCAATGAAGGTGGTATTCAGATCGGAGACTCTAAGGAGAACGCTGGTTTTGATGATAGCGATACCTTAGACGTGACGGCGGCGATAGCTGAACGCGCGATTGCGGTTTATCCGTTTTTAGCCCAGACAAAGTTGGTTCGTAGCTGGGGAGCAATTCGCATTATATCTCCCGATGGCTTACCGATATATCAACAGTCGAAAACCAATTCAGGCGCTTATCTCATTAGTTGTCATAGTGGTATTACATTAGCCGCAGCGCACAGTTTTTTGCTCCCAGCTTGGCTAGAAGAAGCAGCGGATGCACCAACTTTGGAGTTATTCAGTGAAGACAGGTTCTAAGTTTCAACGAATGGTTGCGACAGAAAGGTCGCAACAGACGGTGGAGTTTTTTTGGGAAGGCAAGCCATACACAGCCCATGTTGGTGACACCATTGCGGCTGCATTGTTGGCTGCAGGTGTTGACCATACTCGAGAGTCTCCACAGTCGGGAGCCCCCCGCGCCCCGTTTTGCATGATGGGTAGTTGCTTTGAGTGTCGTGTTCAAGTCAATGGTGAGCACAATGTTCAAGCATGTATGAATGTAATAGAAGATGGCATGACGATTTGCCGTCAGACAAATTAGTGGTGAGTTCATGCAAGACGAAATAAGAAAACAAGTCGATGTATGTGTCATTGGTGCTGGCCCAGCGGGAATGATTGCTGCAGTGAGATGCGCAGAAGCAGGTGCCAGTGTGGTTGTGATTGATGAACAGCCGATCCCGGGAGGTCAGATATATCGAGCGCAGAAAGAACAAGGGCATCCTAACGGCTCTATCTTTGGGCCCGACTATCAACATGGTGCAAGCATAATCAAGGCGTTTAATCGAGCGCCGCTGACCCATATTACCAGGGCGACACTGTGGCGAATCGACAGTGAAAACTGCGTCTACTGGAGCCAAAATGGTGTAGCCAATAAAACCGTAGCGAAACAAATCATCATTGCTACTGGGGCAATGGAAAGGCCATTTCCATTTGTCGGTTGGACTCTACCGGGAGCGATGACCGCGGGTGCGTGTCAGATTATGATGAAAAC
>NZ_JAHGAH010000318.1:0-5435 GCF_030248475.1 Vibrio sp. D173a | reverse complement strand
ATCACCGAAATACGCATTCGCTGCTAAAACCTCACACGCTTCCACGGCCTGAGCTTGAGTCAAATCTTGCGAACGAATGATTGCCGGGCCATCACACTCATACCGATTCGGCAGAACACGTGCAGCTAGATCTCGCTTGGCTTGGTCTAAGTTCAGACCGTTTAAACCTTCTGGAGCGTAGTATCCCATCATCTCAACCGCGGCTAACCATAGCTTGTCATGCTTGCTACCCAGCGGATATTGCTCCATCACTCGTTGCATCTCTCTCAATGCCGCGGTACGAGTTGAAGAATAAGGGCTGGCAAGCAGACGACCCACTTCACGCACCGCGTTATACACCAGAAAACTCGCGTCGGTATCCAGTGCCCACTCGTTTTGCTGAGCAAATTTAATCAGTACTTCTATATGCTGATTATGGTCTGCCATGTAACGATAAAAATCGTCTCGTACCGCATGGCCAGACATAGCACGAAAGAGGTTATTCAACCCATCGACCCACTGCGTATCTTGCGCAGTTTGTGGGTTAAAGTGGCGAAGTGCTGCAAGTTGAGATTCCATCGTGAGCGGCAGTTGCTTCACGTTGTCGACCATCAAAGTCAGGCTCTTCATTGCACCTACTTGCTCAAGCCCTTGGTCTAAAGCATGACGGTTCGCAAGGAAGGCATTCGTCGATAGGGCAGAACCTTGGCTCAGCCCTTGTGAATAATCTGGCTGTTGCGCGTTGTAGCGAACGTAATAAGCCGCGCGTACGAACTCACCTAGGTTTTCCAATTGGCGTGCTTGCTCTGCCTCACCTTGATAACTTGCAATGGCTCGATTCAGAGCGGTCTGAATGCGACTTAAGCTCGCTTCACTGTAGATATCATTTAAAGAATCAGCAGGGGCAGAAAACCAAGATTCATAACAATGATAAGTGGCAGCAGAGACCGGAGATGCAAGATCCGGAGCTTGCTGAAGGGCTGGGACATCACACTGCTCTTGAGCGAATGAGAAACTGGAAACACTGGCGAGCATACAAGCTAGCGCCAAGCGATGACGTGGGAATAGACGGGTATGAGACATAACGACACTCATTGATTGATTTAATAATTGAGGCCGCTGTTATATTCCTTACAATCGGAATGGTGAATTCAGTTGCATAAAATTTATGAAATCAGTTCAGGAAATAGATTTTATGCTCTAATTTATAAACTAAGTACTAAATATGCCGATTATCTCTCTACGAAAACGTTACGCAACTGACTGAAATATCAAAGATAAAATCTAATGATAAAAAAGCCAGACATGTGTCTGGCTTTTCTCATGAGTCGTTTCTAGTAACTTTAAAGATGACTTCCTAGGTGAGCTATTAATATTTTATTATTATCCTTTATACCTTTATTAAATCCGAAGTACATCCTATTATTGTTATGATATTTTCCTTTCTTATACTGATTATCAAAATACTCTAATTTGCAATGAAATTCACAGTTGAACGATTTAATTTTACCGTCGATATCGAAAGAAAAGTTCAACTGAGATTCTTTATTTTTCCTTCGTTTTTTACCACCACCTTCTTCACAAGTAGTAAATTTAATCTTACCATTAATAAATTTAATGTCTTGCTCTGTATGCCCATCAGTTGGCACATAGCTATTCATGACATCAAACATATCTAAGATACCTGATATGAAATTTTCAACACCACCATCAATGTTTTCTATATCATTATAACTTGGGTGAAATATCAAATTCCTATAAATTCCTTCAAATACATCAGAGTATTCTTGACATGTGTATGTATTCTCTAGGACAACACCTTTTGAAAAGTTAATAATATCTTGTTCAGTGTTTACTTTTCTGTTTTCATAGTTAACTTTGGGAGGCTCAGGAAAATCTCCAAAAACAGAAATCCAATTGCCATCAAGTTCTGGCTTTTCTTTGTTAACTAACTGTAAAATTTTGCTTGAGTCCACACTCTTACATTTAGCTCGATTTAAAGCTCCATCATAAATAAGTGATGACAGAAGTCCTGATTCTGGAATCGCATTCGGTCCAAAAATTTTATTTACAGCATTTTCATAAAAATCTGAAGATTTAAAGAAACTTATGAACTTATCAGATTCCATCTTTTCAATCAAAGTTCCAGCGAAAGACAAAGAAGAAACCAAGTCCTCAACAGAAGCATCAAAATTAAAACTGTTGGAAATAAAAAAAATGCTAGACTTCATACAATAGCAACTCCTACTTGGGATACTCAAGCTTTCCAGTCATAATTGTAAACATATCTTGAGCTTGCTGATCAAAAAAACCACTAGGCCATTCAGAAAGCTTACCTTCCTTGTTTAGAGAAATAATATCTACATTACTCTGCTTCTGTCCTTGTGATATATAATAAAGTGTAAACAATTCAGCATCAAAACTATCATCAATCCGACCAATCACTCGAATGCCATTTAATAAGTGATCGCTATGTGTCTCGACAATAACTTGAACGCCAGACTTAGCCGTCAACGCAATAAGCCTTCCTAAATAACTTTGACCTCTAGGGTGAAGATGAGCTTCAGGGTTTTCTATAATTACGACTCCACCCTTTTTTGTATACAGTAATGCTGTCACAATAGAAAGCACATAGCTCACACCAAATCCAACATTTTGTGGTTTTAGAGATTCATTTCCATTTTGACCAAATACATTGACAGCAGTAGATGCTTCTTCATACAAGAAGGAGGACACTGATATACCTGAGCTAATTTCCTGCATCCAAGCATCAATTTGATTGTGTAATGCTAGCTTATTTTCGTTGGTGTGTATTCTTGGGTCATCTTTGCAATCCTCTGGTGTTTCAACGCCACCGACAAACAACCTTTTTTTAGATAGTGATTGAGACAGAAACTCTGCAGTAAATTCTCCTTTAGCGCCCAGCCAATCATTATGGAAACGATTTGAGTCCGTAATATCAAAATTACTTCGTGGTCCGTGCCTTTCTGCTTGTAAATACTGAAATTTACCCAGTAGGTCTTGATAAACTTCTGGATTCCCTATACTTGAAAGCTCTTTCAATCGATCTGGAGAAGTTGTTTTATGTGCATCGAAATCATCATAACCCCAAGATTTTTTTATACCTGATACTGATAGTTCAATTTCCAGTCTTTCATCTTGCTCTTCTTTGTTATGAATATCTTTTATAAATCCAACCTCGGTAAGAGCCCCATTCAGAGCAACATATGAGCCAAAACGAGATTGAAGTGGAATTGACAAGGCTTGAATAGCAGTGCTTTTCCCCACCGAATTAGACCCACAAAAAACCGTTAATAAAGACAGTTTAAAATAATAATCTTGATAACACTTGAAATTATGAAGCTTGATGCTCTCAATCATTTATTTCTTTTCCTTCAAAGGGTGAAGATTAATCTCAATTCCTGTGCTTTGCTTTAGTATTTCTCTGAATGCCTCAAAACGATAAGTTACAGTAGCTTTTTTACCAGTTGAAGTCGAAAGAGCATAAGCAAAACCACGTCCATCATCTGTATACTTCTTGGACTCCCAATCAGCATATTCATCACTATCAAGACTAATTGCTTGATACAACATATTAATAAACTCATTAGCATTAGAAAATAATAATGTTTCTTGCTTAGAATCAACATAAGCAAAGTATGAAACAATAACTTCAAAAAGTGGTTTACTTATCGGGGATTTATCATCACCGATGATTTTCTTAAAAGCGAAATCACCAAATATCTGCGAGGCAAGATTTAGCCCTCGCTTGAAGCATCTCTCTAGGTCAATATACTCTTGGCTAGAGTTATTGGAAATAACAGCCAATCCATCTTCTAATTTTGATTCATTTAGTAAGGTAAGCTCGTAACTGTTTAGATTTGACATTGCGGAAGACAAAAAGGAATCATAAGTCTTGTAGTTAAAGTTTTTATAACCTAGTGTTAAATAAGAAATCGCCGATAGACATAACGCCATATCATTTTGTCGATCAGGTTTAATTTTACTATTAGTTGCCTGTTTGAACTCATGACTGGAAGCCAAATATCTTAAAAATTTAACGCTTGTTCCTTTATTCATAGCGGAACGAATTTCTTGGTCGCTAAGTTTAACTCCATATGTGTTGATTCGATGGAACAACTCGACGATCATCTCTTCTTTATCTGACTCTAAATCAATCAAGTGAGCGGTTATTGCATACTCCCTAATTTTTCTTTGATCTCCACGAGGTAAATCTCTAAATTTCTTCCCATTATATTCCTCACCAAGAACTTCAAGCTTGTCAAGCTCAAACTCCCCACTCATAAAGTCAAAGACAGTAGTAATACGTTGAAGTCCATCAACAACGATCCAATCACCATTAGCCTTTTCAGCAAAGTAGAAAACAGGTAAAGGAAGTCCCATGAGTATTGATTCAATTAGTTTGGCCTTCTTAGCTACTGGCCAAATACGGTCTTTTCTCTGGAAGTCTGGTTGAAGCTCGATCTCTTCAAAACTCAAACGATCGAAGATAAGCGACAGTACTGGTGTGAGCTGCCTAATTTTAATTTTCCCACTAGACTTTTCAGTACTTTCTATTTTCGCTGGTATATCTCTATTACTGCCAGACTCCCCTTCCTTTTCATTTTCTACGCCTGTAAATGATTCATCTTCAATCAGTTGATCAATCGGAAGGTTTAACTGCTTGAGCTCTTGCTTTGTTGGTTGCTGAGACGACAAATCAATGAGTTCATCGTTCAAAGTAACAACCGAATTTCTAGTTTTACTCTCTAACTGAGCTAATATCGCGAGAGCCTTCTCGGTATCCTGAACTAGAGTATCTCCAGGATATTTCTTAAAGACTTTATCCAACGCTTGCTCTAACGCACTAAGCACTTGTTGCTGAGTGTCAGAAATAGCCTGATTTGATAGTGCGTAATAGTTATCAATCTTTTTGACTATTTCTTGATATTCAGTCGGATTCAAGGTCGCAAGTGTCCCTAGTCCATGAACAGGCTTACCTCTTAATAAGATATGTTTCTTATCTTTGTATTTGAAATGCTGTACATAGGGAAGGTTTGCAAAAACAGTCTCTGGCTGATTTCGGCTACTGCCACTACCAAATAGAGCTTGGTCCACATTGCTAAAGCCCTTGTGAATAAGCTCTGACCAGATATCTTCTAATTCCCAGAATGACCGAGGCTCCCCCAATGAACAAGGATCACCAGAGATAAAGTACTTCTTCAAAGAACGATCAACTTTCGTGACGTAGATTGGAGCTGTTTTGGGGTTGACCGATTGAAGTTGCTTACCAATTAAGCTTTCTATATCAGACAGAACATCATTAAACTGCATGGAATACACCTAGTAAGATCTATTTTATTCCGCAGTTTATCATGGGTAGTAGAACGCTGTCTCAGAAACAATGACAACACAATCAAATATATAAAAGGTGGAGCCTAAGCTCTAATGCCGAT
>NZ_JAHGAH010000317.1:0-1880 GCF_030248475.1 Vibrio sp. D173a | reverse complement strand
CTACCTTGAAAAACGCCGGTTTCTTCGACCGACACGCAGTGGCTTCCTGCGATGAATACCTACGTAGATTTAGTGAGTGACCATTTTAAAACGCTTTCCAGTGCAAATGAGAAGAAGCGAGTGCTCATCAAGCTAAATGAGTTCTGTTTACCTTGCAGAGAAACAACTCAATCGGAGTCAACGAATCGATTTGGCGGCTTTTAAACAGATGATGCAATGTAAATTACTCTTACTAGAATCTCGTCCCGAGTGCGCCCACCGAAAACTCATGCAATCCCTTAGCTACTATTACGCTACGCCAAGTAAAGCCCCATCACTTATCCTTAAACAAGCGATACCACTGATGGACTTTTTTGGTGAGTTTGCCATCAAACGATGTTTACTAACCTTATTAGCAGCAAAAACGGAAACGACTCTAATGCCCATTACTCAAGGGAACAACAACGATGAGGCTCTTAACAAAAGATACCCGTTTTCCGCCGAGATGCGACTCAAAAAACTATCGGATTGCAATGTTAGAGCTTCGGACTCTCTATTGAACGAGAGTATTGAGTTTCTTTCCCAACGCCCTTTACCACCTAACTGGTCTAATTGGCTTAAAGACTACCTCTCAGGCTCTTACGCATCTCAGTTACCTACCCCATTTAATCTACAAGCCACACAGTGGAGGTAAGTAATGATCAACTTCCAAGTACTCAGCACATACATAGACAACGATGTCGACATTATCTTTGCTGTTTTCTCCACTTACATGGAAGACTACGAAAATGGACTGGAACGGATTAATCAGCTTAATCAACAGCAAAATTGGCCTGAGTTGTTCTTACTATCACACAGTTTGAAAGGCATCCTTGCTAGCTTTGGTGAGGAGTCAGCCGTATTTGCACTAAACAACATTGAGGAACACACAAGAGATAATATCGCACCAGACAGCGGGGATCTGGCTATAGTTAATACAGAGTTGGTTAAGATAAACCAGCAGATAACTGATTACTTATCCAATATGGATGAGTGACAACACTATAGAAATTATACGTTAATTGGAATGCTAGGCTATGAACAACACAAATTTTAAAGAGTTGATAGATTCCTTAAAGGATCTCACTCCAACTCAAAAAAAGTACTTAATAAGCCAAACGCGGCTTTCTTTGGAAGAAAGTGAGGCTTTGAAAAACAAAGACTTACTAACTCCTGAAGAGCTCGAACTATTGCTTGCAGTAACAAATGAAAAATGAAAGGACAGTAGAGAAAGCTAGGCATGCTTTCTGTGGACTTTTAATTTCGGACGCAAAGGGGCTAAGCGATGCAGGCCCTTTGCTCCGTGGCATCTTAATTAAACGAGATGATTGTTAGAACTCGATGATTGCTAATACATATACCCCAACCAATCGAGTCCACTCTTTATCATTGTTTGATCACGCAATGGCTTCACATAAAAGTCATTAAGCCTTTCTCCTGCGATGCCATAGTTTTGTGTTCGTGTATGAATGCCAATTCCAAAATTACAGCGTTAGCTGTTTGTAATTTTGGTCAACGCTTTAGCGTTGTCACGGTAAGTACCCCAGGCATGCCCGGGGGAATCTTCTTTAAAAATAAAAGGTTAAAGTGCCTTACACTTTCGTTGCGTCTATCGAACCGTTAAGTGAATCAATTACCCGAAGATATCGATAACATAATATTATCCAAAGAATAACCAATGATAATTTTATATTTTAATTTCTTGCCTTTATCTTTAGCTTCAACAAGGTTGTTTGTTGAGATGACTCTGTCACTCCAATGAAAAACAGTGAACCCCACATCACATTCATTAAAGAAACTATTGGGTGCTAAACCGAATTGATTTAAACAAACAAATAAGGAGGTTAGGGTGTGTTGATCTT
>NZ_JAHGAH010000316.1:0-894 GCF_030248475.1 Vibrio sp. D173a | reverse complement strand
GCGAATCTTATCTAAGGTTACACCATCAATCCCCTTAGGAAGGGTTGCCACTGGTTTTGAATCCGCCTGATTCGCTGCTTGCATCATCTTATCAACTAAGCCTTGGTTTAGATCGGAAACACTCTCAAGCTCTTGTTGCTGCGAACGGTACTTTTTGAGTGAAGCTTCTAGACGTGGAAACATTACTGGCTTTAGCAAATAGTCAACAACACCACCACGCATTGCCTGCTGAAGCGTATCAACATCGCGTGCCGCTGTGATTAAGATGACATCACAGCCTTGGTTGTTGCCTCTTACATGATTCAAAATATCTAGCCCACAGCCGTCAGGCAGATAGACATCAAGCAGTACAAGATCTGGCTTGAGTATATCGAGCTGCATCAAGGCTTCAGACTGCGATGTCGCAATCCCAACCACCTCGAAGCCACCCATCTGCTCCAAGTATCGATGATGCAACTCTGCAATCGCAATATCATCTTCAATAACCATGACTTTCGTGACTGCATTCATTTAGTGCTCTTCCTTAATCGGTGTGTTTTTCTGTGCATGTACATCTGGTGTTAAAACCTGTTCTTCTTTGGGTAGATAAACGGTCATCCGAGTACCAAAATCTCTGTTCTCTACCATATCAAGCTGACCTTGGTAGCGGTCAGCCAGTTGCTTCACAAGGTACAAACCTACGCCTCGATTCTGCTTAGCCTTACTTGAAACCCCTTTTTGAGTCAGCTCGTTAATCGCCAAGCCTTGAGGTAAGCCACACCCTTTGTCTTCAACTTCAAGGATAACCTCGTTTCCGTAATCGCTCACAGAGACCTCAATAATGCGTCTTGCAGGTGGAAAAGGATCATCTTGGCTAATCGCCACGCGTGTTGCGTCAAAGGCGTTATCAATCAG
>NZ_JAHGAH010000315.1:0-14905 GCF_030248475.1 Vibrio sp. D173a | reverse complement strand
ATTGGGGTCCACTTCTCAATTACCGCTTCGCTATCTTTTGCTGGAATGGGGCTTATGTAATGTCGATTAATGATTGGTATCGAGTTGACATAACACTCATTGCCTAAATCTACTTTCAGGTTATGACGTAGCTTTGGTCGTTCAGACTCTGACACATGATCACGACGAACATCCTCAACAAAAGTTTGATAGTGAAAATATGAGATGACAACTTCCCCCACATCCATATCGTTTAACGTTAAAAAGTCATCAAAGCTTAAGTCTTCAATACCTAAAAGTGATTTAAAGTTATCCAACCCTCCGAGAGTTTTTCGTATCAATCTTCTACTAATACCCTTTGCAATAAGCTCTTCTGGTGATAAATAAGGTTCATTTCGAAGCTGCGTAATTATTGTGTTGATCTCAATGAACTCCTTCGCTCCAATTCCCCAAGCAACAAATCGAGATAGGTCTTGCTGAACTGCGTTAGTAAAACCATAACTCAATACATTTATTACGTCCTTCAAAACTTCGTTATTTACTTTCATAGTAAACCCTTTATCTAAGTTTGGTGTATGAATTTAAATTAATGTGCTTTAAGTTCAACGACGAGTAACCAAGACGATTAAGATGCTTGAAAAAAAATCGAACCGCATCCATATGCTTTTTGCATTCCTTTGGAGAAAATTGTAACTCGATTAAATTACGCTGATACAAGTAAATATGACGAATCAGAATCTGGCAATAAGAGTCTGATTTTATCAAATGACCGTGCAAGAAATTTAAGAAGTGATGCACTCTCGCTCCAACCTTCAATGTGTTATAAGCGCTAGCTTGCGAAGCTAAACGCTCAAGTACAACCTTTGAAAGCCATTGATTATAAATAAACGGTATTGCTTCATTATCTAAAGCATTAGTGAAATCTTGATCACCTAATAGCGACGAATCGTCATAAGTATTAGTTGGTTGAATGTAGTTCGGCTCGAAGCCGTGCTTAAACATTACGACTCTTAATCGATGAGAGAATGATAATCCACCCTCAATACTGTCACTATATTGATTAAAGAATGCTCGGACTGACTGCTTAACTTCAAAAGCTCTACCTTTAGCAATTGAAGGAATATCTGTTTTGAGTGACATTATGTACTCACACTTTGCGACACCTGCAACTCTAAGAGATATCGGCGGACAGATTTTTACACAGTAAACACCGTATTTGTTCTGCATAAGGCCTACAATCTGCATGGCTCTCTGTGCTTTGTCCAACTGAGCAAGTAATTTCGTGTTTAAACAAGAATACTCATTAGAATTCAAAAAACTGTTTGAATTCATACTAAGTTCAGAGAGCAAATGTCCAATAAATCCCTGTACTTCTGGGGATTGAAACATTTTCATCTTAGATTTTTCAATCATATATTCCTCCATATAAATAGAATTAATAAAATTATTAAATTTCGTCTTAACTTCGAAACAAATATTGTTATTTTTATTTAAATCATTATATTTCGGACACCATACCAGAATGGTATACTTAGTATCATATTGGCGGTGAGTAGCTTTAGCCTGTCAATAAAATTATAATACTCATATTAAGCAACAAATCAACAGCCAAATGACAAAAATACAATTTACATCGCCATATAGAAGTTATTTTTAAAATTTAAAAACTAACAGTGCAATTATCTTATTTCGACAAACAACAATTAAACACAAAACGCCCTTACACCTTAAATAAACCTCAAGGATAACTATTTTAATTTAAATATAATCTCAGATGGGAAATTTAAAATACAAACTAAACAATTAAACCAATAATAAAAACAAGAAAATTTTATTATTTATATTAACTATTATTTTAGATTACAGCATAATCGGATCATAAACCCCATATTCTAATCGCTAAGTAGCTAGATTGCTTAAATAGAGAGGACTAAATAAGAAACTTAAGAGCTGATCGGCCAAGTAAGTTAATTACCGTAGACCTATGTCAAAACCTCACAACAAAACAACGAACTGAAACAACATAACAAAGCTCCGATCGACAGTGGTTCACTCACTTTCTGGATTGATTGATACCGCCTTGAAAGAATAAAGCTCTTTTGACGGGTGACCATCCCAGAAAAGAAGCAATTACTGATCTGAAAAATGGAACAATAGCTGAGAGGAAAGCACAATCAGATTATCACTACCGATCAATATCTGAGGCGGCAATGTCCCAATATAAAGAACTAACGAACTTGAAATGTTACAACGCTCAAGTGATTGAAATCGTGGCAAATGTCAAAGTCATAGACTAGGCACATCTATCTGAAGCTAACGGCTAGTTACATATGGCTTCTTTTGTCTTTAAGATGATTTGATCAACAACGCTGTTAAAATTCGTAAAACTTCCTTCGAGTAACTTGCTAAAGAATAGAAGATGCACACTGCTTTGCAGTGTGCTTTCTCTATCGCTCTATTTATAGGGTATCAATTTCTCTTATGGGTCACAAACTTATCATCCTTTAATATATTACCAAACTTTGTGACCCCCAATTGTAACCTATGTAACTGCGTTATTGTTTGGATAATGCTGATATCGCCAGCGAGCTAAAGTGATACTGCCTCCGCCTATTTTTCTTATTCCCTATAGTTTGGCCCTTCTCGATACCTAATCGTCTAAGCAGGGTATTTAGGCGAGTTGTTGCTGAATTTTTTGATTCAACAGCCTCCATTCTTTCTAATTTTTCAGCATACTTTTTATCAAAACTTTCCTTTAGTAATACTCTATGTGTGATGATGCTGTTATATGCTTTTAGTGAGTCTGCTATCTCAAACGTCCCACTAAGTGTGAGACCTTCAACACCTAAAGCGGACACTATGACCGCTAATTTTGCTCCAAGACTATCACTTGCAGATGCCCCTTGTGCCGCTCTAAGAAATGCTTGTGATGCTTCAAATTCAAATTGATCATAAAATGCAACGGTCTCTTTTGTTACATCTTCAACAGCTATATTTAACCTATCAGCGATTTTCCATCGCTCAATTGCCATCTCATCCGCAACTGTTAATGCAGAGCTGCTATTTAACTGATAGAACTCTGCTTGTAGTAAAACTCTCGCTTTAGGTATTTCCTCTAGCCGTTCTTTAGCTGTACTCGTAGTTGAATTGTTCTCGCAACTTAGATCCATTAATGAAATCGGGTGTACTGTCAGATTAAAACCAAGTTCTGTTAGTGTCTCTTGCAGTGCAAGAGGTTGGTTTATCTTCAATAGAACTTCACGCTTCTCAAACTCTCGCTCTAACCTTTTTGAAATGGTGTCATGACTCTTTGATTCAAATCTTAGCTTAGAAGTGTCATATCTCATATCAATCCTGTGTGAAACAGCGAATCGAATTTTAGTCGCTTTACGTAGTCGTCTTGCTAACTGAACAAGCTGTAGAGGTTGTAGAACGTTACGACTTAACACGATAACTTCATCACAATAACGGGCTTTTATATCAAAACCTTCTCTCAAGCTCGGGCTAACGATGACCGTTTGGTATTTTGTAACTTCTTGATTCGGGTTATCTAAAAATGCTGCTTGCTCTTCAAATTCTTTGAGTTTGCTATGAACAACCAAAATTCCCGATTTTAATGCTGTTTTATGGCAAGCGTAACCATTACTATCGGTATACCCGCTATCTCTCAGCAGACGCTCGATCATTTTCCTACTATCGCATGCGATAAATTGCTTGTTTGAACTAAGTAACTTATTCGCAACTAGATTTGATTGAACAAGTGTTAGTTCATCAATATGGGCCTCGATTTTTTGATAAGCAATGGTAGGAAAGTTCACCGCAATAACATTTTCTTTCCTATACTCACGTACAAATGCGTTAGAGACTTCATCACTTGCATCTGCATCCATGAATATAAATTTCTTAGATGAATCTTTGAGCAAGTTAGCAAGGCGGCTTCGAATAATTTTTTTATCTAATAACGGTATGTAGGTGACGTTGGGATCAAATAAAGCTTGAAGAACCTTTTCACTCTCATCAATCACAATCGTGTCTACTTGGACGAGTTTATAATAGTGAAAATCATTAGCGAGAGCATTAATAGTTAAACTAAAATGATCAGCACTTTCGATATCATGCATATCTTCATCATAAAATGCTGTCTTAATTTTTTCTGGTTTATGCTGTTTTATCACACTAATCAGATTGCTGATCATGGCGGTCTTCCTACCCTTTCCTTTTTCTCGCTTACACATTCTTAGAGCATGATGCGTTTTACCAACACCTGTTCCTGCTCTAACAACATATACTCCTCGGTTATCATGCCAAAAAGCACCCATGTGAAGGTAAACTACCGAATCTATTACATTGTCTGCGCTTAAAGTAACCGTATCTTTCACAATACTTCTAACTGCACAGTGTGATTTATAAATTAGTGTTTGAATCTCATCAAATGTTTTACCTAACTCGTCAGAAAGCAGGAGGATAACTTGTTCTCTTTGAGATGAATTGACCTTGCTTAGTACCGTATCGAAAAGGTAGCTTTGAAGTTGTTTGAGATGAGGAAATTTTTGATGTACTGCAAGAGGATAAGCCACTTGAGGAAACTCGCTAGATTGAAAAGTCACCCTCTCTTCGGATTCTATATCACCAATTGTTATCTGCCGTTTAACACAAATCAAAGCAATCTCTTCTGCGTACTCACAAACAAAAGAGAAATAGACGCAACTTATTGCTTTTGATTTTGCCATGTGCATATCAATAACTTTCTGAAGATTCTCAAAATTTGTCTGTACCAAGCGATTTTTACAGCGTTTAATTAAGCCATCAAAGTGGTAATTGTTTCCACCTACAAGAAGATCTACCAGTTTTTTTTCTGGATTTTTAAGCACTTGATACATTACAAACCTTTACTCGGTATTCTAACTAAAAGATTTTCAAAAAAGTTTCATTCAAAATGACAAATGAGTTTAAGTATTTCGATTGATTATAACGAGCTATTGGTTGTATGAGCACTATAGTTTTCCCGATGTTAATATTAGGCTTGGTATTCGTCCTTTTCTCAAAACAACCCCCTTCATGTTGTCTTTTACATTTACAACAAACTTACTTACATCTCTTTCCGTATAGTCATGAGGAATTCTGATTTCAAAATCATGCCAAACTCCGATCTTAATCACCACCTGCTTTTCGCAAAAGACAACTCTAATCTTATAATCTTTCATTATTTGATTGAATCTGAATCTATCCTCTGATCTACTGAGGTTCAAGTTTAGGTCTTTTAGTGTCCCTGTTACTCTTGCCTTGGCATTTTCGATTTCTGCCGTGATAAGCGCTTCCTTGGCAAGCAGCTCTTCGTAATCCTTTTCCCAGCTTGGATCAGAAGGGAATTTGACCATATATTCCCTAACAGTATCTAATTGTTTGATCTTTTCATCTCTTTTAGCTTCTAATGCTGATATATCAATCGAGCTGCCTACTTCATATTTAATTTCTTTTAATACTGCATAGACTGTGTTTTGAGCTTGAAAATAGTTGACATTTTTTGCTTTGCAACGATGACGTTTCCTTTTGTTATTACACTTTAGATACATTCCCTTGGGCGGTTTAGTTCCTGTTCTTCGTTCATACGCCAACGAGTATCCACACTTGTGACCCAGTTCGTCAGACCACCCACATACTCCAATATTGCGAAAAACATTATTGAATTGGCCGCTACCTCCCCCGCCAGTGCTAGTATCAAACGTTTTTTGCACTGCATAATATACAGCCTCATCTACAATTGGCGGATAGTAACTTGGTTGATCATTCAATGAACCGATCACATTCCTATTTCGCAAAATTGCATTAACCGTGGATTCTGCAAGTGGAGCATTCAACGCCCCTTGAACTAACTCCCCCTCATCATTGTATGTATATCTGGCTAAAATTAGACTTGGTTTATTATCCACCGCAACAAAACCTTTTAGCTTACCCTTTGCCTCTAACGCTCTTAAGTGGTTCATGATTTTTAAAGCTCCCCAACCATGCTCCAATTTCAGCTCAAAGATCTTCTGAACAATCTCAGCATTTTGAGGGATAACTTCATGACCCTTTCGGTCATATGTACGAGCCAACCAGATGGGGGTTTTAGCTATATGCTTTAATCCCTTCTCTTTCATTGTTTTATTGCTTGATCGAATCCTTGCGCTTTTCTGGGACGACTCTTGGTTAGCAAGGTAGATGCTAATCTCAAGCAAAACTCTTGCACTTACACCTTCAATCCCTTGCATATCTTCTTCAAAGACAATATCCCATTTTGTAATCGCTATCTTCACGCCCGCTGACAAAATTTTTTCAAACTGCTTACGTACAAAGTCGGGCTTGGCTCGGCTAAACCTATCAATCAGCTCTATTACAATGATGTCACCTTTCTCTATAAATCCACGTTCAATGTCATTCATGAGCTGACCAAGCTCGCCATTTTTCAAGTTAGCGGCTGTATATCCACTGCGTCCCCTATCTTCATAAACCTGTCCACGGCTATAACTTGGTAATCCTTCCTCAACTCTTTTCTGATTGTGGTTTTCAATCCAGATTTCACTACCTTGCTGCTGACGATCTATACCATGCCCTTCTTCACTTTGAATGGCTTTACTTACTCGATGATAAAGGTGGTACCTACTCATGACTGACTCTCAATATATGCTTTGACATATGTAGATTAACATATAATTAGCTTTTGCAAACTGTGGCTTGCCGTACCACATTGGTGGTGATATCCAAGAACGCAGCAAACTGCTTCTTCAAACGCCTGAAAGCTTTTTAGCGCGTTTCAATGTTGATGTCCGTGTGATGAACGAAGTGGTTTCAATTAACCGCCAAGACAAATCGGTTACGGTTAAGAACCTACTTGATGGTTCAGAATACCAAGAGAGCTACGACTTTCTTCTACTCAGCCCTGGCGCAGGTCCCGTTGTGCCACCTATTCCGGGTATTGATAACCCGTTAACGCACTCGCTGCGCAATATTCCAGATATGGATCGCATCATTAAAACGATCGAAACCAACAAAGTTGAACACGCTACGGTCGTTGGCGGTGGATTCATAGGTCTGGAAATGATGGAAGCGTTCCACCAGCTTGGCGTAAAAACCACATTGGTTGAAATGGCGGTTCAAGTGATGACGCCCGTTGACCGAGAAATGGCAGGCTTTGCGCATGCTGAAATCCGAGAGAAAGGTATCGACCTACGTTTAGGCGTTGCTCTATCTTCTGTTGAGTATGTGGCGAACCAATCTATCGCGAACATAGAAGCGGGTGAAGATGACGCACACCAACACCTTAAAGGAAAACTGACGCTGTCTCTAAACAATGGTGACCAGCTTGATACCAATATCCTAATCATGGCAATTGGTGTTCGCCCTGAGACAAAACTCGCACAAGAAGCCGGCCTTCAAATCGGCTCGCTAGGCGGTATTTACACCAACGAGTACATGCAGACCAGCGCCCCTTCAATCTACGCTGTTGGTGATGCGGTTGAAGAGAAAGACTTTGTCACTGGCGAACAAACACTTGTTCCGCTGGCAGGGCCAGCAAACCGTCAAGGTCGTATGGCAGCAGACAATATGCTTGGCCGCCAAGAAACTTACCAAGGTACACAAGGCACAGCGATCTGTAAGATCTTCGATTTGGCCGTCGCTTCTACTGGTAAAAATGAGAAGCAGCTTAAACGTGACAACATCGCTTACGAAAAAGTGTATGTCCACACAGCAAGCCACGCGAGTTACTACCCTGGCGCAGAAACTGTGTCGTTCAAAATGCTGTTTGATCCAGCAACCGGCAAAATTTTAGGTGCACAAGCCGTAGGTAAAGATGGCGTTGATAAACGTATCGACGTAATGGCAGTTGCACAGCGTGCTGGTATGACGGTAGAACAACTGCAACACCTTGAACTCACTTACGCGCCGCCGTATGGTTCAGCGAAAGATGTGATTAACCAAGCGGCTTTCGTTGCGAATAACATCATTAACGGTGACGCAACAGCGATTCATTTTGATGAAATCGACAACCTGTCAGAAAACCAATTGCTGCTTGATGTTCGTAATCCGGGAGAATTGAAATCTGTCGGCTTCATTGAAGGCGCGATCAATATTCCTGTCGACCAACTTCGTCAACGTATGAATGAACTGCCGAAAGACAAAGAGATCGTGATTTATTGTCAGGTTGGTTTGCGCGGTAACGTCGCTTATCGTCAACTGGTCAACTCCGGGTTTAAAGCACGTAACCTACTTGGCGGTTACCGTACCTATAAGTTCGCAAGAGCTTAATCTCTGATTATAAATATCTAAGTTTAGGGCTGAAAAAAGGGGCACATTATGTGCCCCTTTCTACATTTCGGATTCGACTAAATGAATAATCTTGGTCGCTTTTTCGAAGTGATCGAGCTGATGAGTTTGAATCCACCAAGTCGCCGCTTCCATCAGTAACGCAGGGTTGTCATTCTTATTGGCGAAAAAGGCATAAAAGGACACGCCAACATTGTCGCCTTTCTGCTCTATTTTCTTCTTACACACCTGAATGATTTTGTCTCTTAACGCGATGTTCATTGCCTTTCCCTTTATCTTTCTCTTTGCGATAGCAAAATTAACCCAAAACAAGAATAACTGTATTTATATACAGTTATTCTTGGTAAGGCAAATAAACATAATCATCTAGATGAATATTCTCGCACGAAGACCAAAACCGCTATCGATTGAGCTAAACCTTTCTTGACGTATCGCCTCAAGCATGGCGATGTTCGACCTTCCAAACGCAAATGTTAACTTATGATCTCCCGCTAGTGACTCTCGTAAAGGGCGTTTCTCACGAGCATTTCAGCAATGGTGTACTCCTATCGGTAAGGGCGAATTGTAACCTCGTCCATTTGGTAGATGGTTTCTACGTTTGCAGCACCATCAGAGTATGAAACATCTGCTTTGGTCTTTTTCACATGCAGATCCCCTTTCACCCAAATTGGCTCGTAAAGAGAAGTTAGCTTTAAGCCTTTTGGATAATCAACCAAAACAATTTGGTTTGCAGGTGGCGGTGGCGTATGGATGCACGCCCCCATGGTTGGAACAAGGAAAAATTTTGTGACAACGTCATTGTTAAATTCTACTGGCGTTACAAAGCCAGGAATTTCATAAGTGTGTTCTGTTAGCGTTGCGTTTGGCATCGATGCGAGCATACGACGATGCTCAGTAATTTCTTCGCGCTTTTTGAACAACCATTCAATGTCTAAGTCGTCAGCCTTTAAATTGTCCTCCAACTCTTTCATGGTTTGCTTTTGTTGATCATTAAGATTTTGAGAATCGCGATATCTTGCAAGAGAGCCCAGTTCAAAAAGTTGTTGGTCTGTGAGTTTTACAAATGGGTCTTCAATCTGAGGAACATTCACTGGCAACAATTGCTCCCAGCTTAATTGATCGGCGGATACATTTGATGAAGCTAGCAAAACTAAGCCAGCCAATAGGTACTTCTTCATACGTTCCCTTGAATAGTTTTTTGTCTTTTAGAGAAAAATTTGGGGACATCCAGCGTCCCCAAATAGTCGAAAGAGTTTACTACAAGGTATTCTTGTGGATCTTCCCGTCTTTCGTAATTACTTTGAATTTATCTTGGAAATCGTTAAGAATTGTGATGTCTTGCAAAGGATTTCCAAACACCAGTATCAGCCTCCAGTACTACCACGCCTATTTTCGTATTTTTGTGGATTCATGCGAACAACACAGCACTTCTACGTCCTGAACTCGAAAGTAAACAATCATACTTTACCCTCAATTGAAAACGTGGGGCTATTATGCCGTGGCGCAACCCAAATTATTTACCACTTTCCGCCATGCCAGCACATTTCAACCTCATCATTTTGATGTTCAAAATTAGAGTAATTCACCCACCTTGCGCAATTTTAACAATAATAAGAATTTAGACTGCCGCTCATTTCTTACTCATTAACCACCCGTACCAAGCCATATTTAAAGTTAATATTTTCAATTAGTTAATCCAGTTCGCAATTGTATTGTTTGTTTTTTGTCACGCCGATAGCTCGTAATCTTCGGTTCAAGATGAATGCTCATCCCTTTGAAGCTGAGCAACCTTTTGTTGCAAAACGTATACGCGGGATTGTAATCACGTTTTGTATCACTACAATTCCAAACCAAATGAATAAAAAAAAGTTTGTATGCCGAAATTAAATTTAGACAGCGCAAGGAATAGCTCTGCACTCTCTGAGAATGGAACCTGCGAAAAAGTACAATCGGCATTAGAACCGAAATACCACAAGCCAGAAAAGAAACTCTGCCTTAGCGCAGGTCTGACGGAAAAGCACATTGCGCGCCGTTGGAAGTTGCTAGAATCCATGACGGACAAAGATCTTATTCTGGATCCTTTTACTCAATCGCATTACGACCAATACGCCAACAACATCGAACACTTTATTGGTACCGTTAATGTTCCTGTTGGTGTTGCCGGCCCTCTGCGTATTAACGGCCTTTACGCGAACGACGACTACTTAGTCCCTCTCGCAACAACAGAAGCTGCATTGGTCGCTTCTTACAACCGCGGTGCAAACTTAATTACTGCCGCCGGTGGTGCAAGTACCCTTTTGATCAGTGAAGGTGTTAGCCGTACACCTGTGTTTGGCTTCCAATCTCTTGCAGAAGCCGCGCAGTTCGTAAGTTGGGTGGTAACTCAATACGATATCTTCCGTAAAGAAGCAGAATCCACCACCACGCACGGCAAGCTAAAAGACATCAACGTGAATATTGAAGGCAATCATGTTTACTTGGTGTTTGAATACGTGACGGGCGATGCGTCCGGTCAGAACATGGTCACCATCGCGACACACAAGGTATTCCACTACATTCTCGAATACAGCCCTATCGCTCCGGTTGATGCTTACCTTGACGGTAACTTGTCTGGTGATAAGAAGGCCAACGCTCACACCTTGCGTTCCGTTCGCGGTAAAAAAGTATCCGCTGAAGTGACGATTCCTGCGGCTTTGGTTAAGAAATACCTGCACACCACACCAGAAGCCATGGTCAAATTTGGCAAGATGAATACGGTCGGTGGCTTACTAAGTGGCACCATAGGTATTAACGCACACTACGCCAATGCCCTCACCGCTTTGTACATCGCATGCGGCCAAGATGCGGCTTGCGTAGCAGAATCTGCGGTTGGTATTACTCGAATGGATGTGGATTCTCAAGGAAACTTGTATACCTCTGTCACCCTGCCAAATATCATGGTTGGTACTGTAGGCGGTGGTACTGGCTTGCCAACTCAAAAAGCGTGTTTGGATATCCTTGGTTTGCACGGAAATGGTAAAGCAAAGGCGTTAGCAGAAGTCGCTGCTGGTCTGTGTTTGGCTGGTGAGCTTTCAATTGTTGGTGCATTCTGTGCCGATCATTTCTCTCGTGCACATCATAAACTAGCAAGAAAGTAACAGCTCGAAATCTAGGGAAGCCACTCTTTGTCATTCATAGAGTGGTTTCTTTTACTACATACCGCCAATGGCACCTCAATCAAACACTGTACAAACCCCCAGTAACCACGAACATTTCGCCTTTGGCGAGCAGTATTCCCTGAGTAACACTGGATTGAGCCATTCCTCAATCAAAATTCCTTTAAAAGCTCACACCAAGGCAACTAAGCGTTATGTCATTTACCGTACCTTACTCAAACTTGACGAAAACGTTCTCGCTACCAAAGTATGAATTCAAAAAAGTTTCATATTTTATTTGAGCCAACTCACAACAAAATACTCAATTACTATTCAATTACTTATCATTATTTCTTGTAAAAAATTAAGCTTCCACGCGACTATTTTCTGTAATTAACAACTTTGATAGCAAATTTTACCGTCTATAATCCGTTCTGCAGCTGCTTGATTTCACTAAATTTATTAATTAGCTCACCATGAGCTTCATTACTCCCGTTAAATGGATTTAAGTCGTTCCTTCGGGTAAGCGAGTTAACTATGAGACGTCAGAAACAGAATGAGATTTCTTGCTGGGTATTAGGCTTTGTTGCCATGCTGCTTTTCTTTGTTGGGCCAGTATCGGCTGACGAGGACGATCCAGATCTACCTACTGCACGCTTTTTATATCAAACCACATTTGGTCCTACTCCTGC
Source organism: Vibrio sp. D173a (assembly GCF_030248475.1). NCBI lineage: Bacteria > Pseudomonadati > Pseudomonadota > Gammaproteobacteria > Vibrionales > Vibrionaceae > Vibrio > Vibrio sp. D173a. The sequence continues at coordinate 2,796 of NZ_JAHGAH010000315.1, read as the reverse complement.
TTTAATCGACCAAGTCAACCAGACCAATTACGAGGACTGGATTTCAGAACAAATTCTTCTCCCACCGACTTATCACAGTGATCTTTACTTCACGCCCTTTAGTAAAGGGGCTCAGGCAAACCGTGAAAACGCTTGGTATCAAATCGCCCTCACCGCAGAGGATCAACTCAGACAACGCATGGCCTTTGCCCTTAGCCAAATCCTGGTTGTATCTAAGCATGGTGGTATTCTGAGCAGCAAGCCTGAAGGTCTCGTGAATTATTATGATCTACTGGTTGAAAACGCGTTTGGGAACTACCGAGAGTTACTGCTAAAAACGGCAAAGCACCCTGTTATGGGAAACTATTTGTCGATGATGGGCAGCGCCAAAGAAAACGTAAACACTGGTGCGCTTCCAGACGAGAACTTTGCTCGCGAACTAATGCAGCTTTTCAGCATTGGCTTGTATCAGCTCAACCTAGACGGGAGCATTAAATACGATCAAAAAACGGGGCATGCTCTCGCAACTTACACGCAAACCGACATCCAAGAGCTAGCTCGTGCGCTAACTGGTTGGAATAAATCGGATACTGCGTTCGTTTTGCCGATGCGGGTAATTAAAAATCGCCATGATACGAATGAAAAAACGGTACTGGGCACTACCATTCCTGCAGGTCTAACCGCGGAGGAAGAGCTTGAGCGAGTGGTCGATATTTTAATGAACCACGATAATATTGCTCCTTTTGTCTCTAAGCTGCTCATCCAACGCTTTGTGACGTCAAACCCTACGCCGGGATACGTAGCCCGAGTAGCAACCGTGTTCAATAACAATGGCCACGGCACCAAAGGCGATCTTGATGCCGTTATTCGCGCTATCTTACTTGACGATGAGGCTCGGGGGCTGACTGAAGTTCGCCCTATCAAAGTGAAAGAGCCAATCTTAGTTCTTACCAATTTCCATCGTGCTGCGGGGTTCACGCTTAGTGCAGCACGATACGATGGCGCCGTTTCAGTGATGAACATCGCCAATCAAGGTCCGTTGCGCTCACCTTCTGTGTTTAACTTCTATTCACCCGATTACCAACCTTCGGCAGACTTTGTCTTTAACGGTATGGTTTCCCCTGAGTACGAGTTACTGGATTGGTCAGTGTACACAGAGTCCGTTAACTTCATGCTTTACAGTGTTCGCAAGGGATATGGTTCGACCTACACACTCGACATGACGGAGCTGTACGCGTTACTCGATGACCATGATGCATTAGTTGAAGCCATCGATGCGCGCTTCTTTGCAAGTACAGCGTCACCACAGCTGCAACAAATCATGCATAACGCATTGAATGAGTACAAAACCAATTATGTTCCCACCACCAAACTTGCCTTAGTGATTTTCACCGCGATTTCTGGCAGCGAATTCTACATTCAAAATTAGGAGCGAATTATGAAACTATCACGACGCAATTTTATGAAAGGAACCGCTTCTCTGGGCGCATTCGCTTCCGTTGGGCTTCCCGGCTATGCCTTGGCTTCACCAAGCAATGATTTTCGTGCTCTAATCTGCGTGTATTTAGATGGCGGCAATGATGCAATCAATACATTCTTACCTCTGTCTGATTTTCATTACGACCAATACGCGAATGTTAGAGGCAAACTTTCCGTCGCGAAAAACAGCATCATCCCAATCGGGTTGAATGCGGAAGATAGACAAGGGAATGATGTGCCGTTAGGCATGCACCCTAAGTTGGCTCGATTGACGGAGCTATTTGACAACGGAGATGCAACTGTAGTTCTTAATAGCGGAGTTCTCGAACAACCCATGACGAAGGGAATGATCGACGCGGGTGAAGTCCCGTTACCCGACCAGCTCTTCTCCCATAACTCACAAGCCAATGCCTTGATGCGCGGCGGTATGAATTCGTTCGCTAATCTTGGCTGGGCAGGCAGAATGCTTGATGTGATGAGTTCACATTCGGACATCACGCCACTATATAGCGTACACGGTGATTCTTTGTGGTTGCGCTCCCTTGAACACAGACAAACGGTTCTTAAGAAAGACCGAGCGGTTCAATTAAGTGCGCTTGGGAATCCTCGTTACAAAGAAGTGTACGATCAGCTTCTTGCAACTTCTGCCAGTAACCCTTTCAGTGGTCATTTTAATCTGATGGTCGATGAGTCAATGACCATGAGCGGTGTTTTAGCGGAACAACTGCACAACGTAGAAAACGCCCCGTTGTTCACATCGACAACGCTCGGTAAACAGATGCAAACGGTCTACAAGTTGATCGCAAGCCAAAGCCATTTAAGCCAGCAGCGACAAGTTTTCTTTGTAAAACATACTGGATATGACGTTCATGATTCTCAGCTTTCCAAACACCCTGCGTTACTTGGCGATCTAGCCACCAATCTATTGGCCATGTATCGTGCAATAGATGCTTTAGGAATGCGTGACAATGTCACTACTTTTACCATGTCTGACTTTGGCCGCCGGATGACAAACAACGGAAATGGTACCGATCACGGCTGGGGTGGGCACCAGTTGATTATGGGTGGTGCGGTAAATGGCTCGAAGCCAATTGGCACTTGGCCTGAACTGGTATTAGGTGGAGAGGATGACTATTCGAAAGGACGTTTGATTCCTAAAATCGGAACCGACCAAGTAGGCTCAACTCTAGCCCAATGGATGGGGATTACCGATGGTGCAGCGTTGGATTACGTGTTCCCTAACATCCGAAATTTCTCGTCACCAAACCTTGGCTTTATGTCTTAATACCTCTAGAACTAGAAACTAAAAAGGGAGCGATATGCTCTAATGCCGATCAG
>NZ_JAHGAH010000314.1:0-2157 GCF_030248475.1 Vibrio sp. D173a | reverse complement strand
GAGTAGACGACACTTGTTACCAAGTGCCGTCCCTCTAAGAACCCAGCGTGCAACTTTCACCGCACTAGGCTCAAGCCTTCACGAAGGCACCTATTGGCACCCAGCAACTTATAAAGCAGCGAGAGCAGGCTCATGCCAAGAGTTACGACATTGCCTTTTTGACTTTCTCTTTGCCAAGTATTCTTGGTATTGAGGGTCAAAAGGCGTTGCGGCACTCCTGATTTTCACATGTCTCTCTATTGGCACCTTGGCTATTTGAAACAGATTGAACTGACAATCCATATTCATGATCTTCTGCCAACCGTGAAATTGCCATTGGCCTTGACGGTTGATGAAGTACTTAAGAGCGATCCAAGTTCTCGATTTGGTTGGATGACGCCTTTTAGCCCAGTGCCATAGCGTATGGAATAGCTTGTGACCTACATATCCGAATACCTGTTTGGCCACGCAGTGTCGATAGTAATTCGACCAGCCCCGTAGTTTCGGATTTATCAATTTGATTAAATCGTTGACGGGGATAGTTGCGTGCTTTTTGATGAGTTCGCGCAAGTTACTCAAGAACAACAGTGTGTTGGATTTACTCGGTTTAATGAGCAATTTTCCTTTGTACTTCCTATGGTTAAAACCTAGGAAATCAAAACCACGACTGATATGAGTAATGTGCGTTTTCTCTTCGGAGAGTGTTAAGCCTCTTTCTGCTAAGAAATCAGCAATCAACGGTTTGATATCGTTCTCCAGCACTTCCTTTGAAGCACAGGTGACGACGAAATCGTCGGCGTATCCAATAAAGTTAGCTCTTGCCCCCTTTTTGAGAGCGGTAGACTTTATGCGCTGCTCAATTCCTGCAAGGGTCATTAGCATCAAGGTGGGGGATATAACCCCGCCTTGAGGTGTTCCCTCATCTGTACGATAGAACAGCCCTTTGTCCATAAAACCAGACTTTAACCATTGTTCCAACATGCGTTTATCCACGGCAATGTTGTTCATAAGCCATTGATGCCCAATCTTGTCGAAACAGGCTTTGATGTCTCCCTCAAGTACCCACTGAGCTGATTTCTTTAGTGCCAGACACTTGAAGCACTGCGCGATAGCATCAGCAGTGCTTCGATTTGGTCTAAATCCATAGCTGTTAGGATCGGCAAGTGTTTCTGATACTGGCTCTAGTGCAAGAAGATGAAGCGCTTGCTGCGCTCTATCGACCATACAGGGGATACCCAGTGGTCTGAGTTTGCCGTTTTTCTTGGGGATGTAGATACGCTTGAGCGGTTTGGCTAGATAAGCTTTTCTGCTCAATTGATTGACTGCTTTCATGCGGCGCGTATCTGTATTCCAGATAACGCCGTCAATTCCAGGCGTTTTACTGCCTTTATTTTGTGATACCCGCTTAACAGCAAGAAGTTTTGCTGAGCGCGAGTGAGTCAGTATCCACTGCAATGCTTTCGCTTTGCCGTGTTTACCTTCTCGTGTTGCCTTTGCAATACGCATCTGAAGCTTTAAAACATGGGATTCAACGGCTTTCCAATTTATGGATTGCCACTGAGCACTGTCAGGAGAGGCACTAATCTCTTTTGAAATCATCATTTGCGTTTCTCCTTGAATAAAGTTCTTCAAATTCTCTTGCAACGGAAGACCAGTCGGAAGTCAGCCCACTTTCGTGCCAGATAAGGATCTGTATCTGTATCGTTACAATGCAGCCTTCGCTTTTTCCAACCTCCTCTACCTGCATCACTATCGGTCGCAAAGACTTTCCCAGAGGGAGTGATACAGGCTTACCGTGTTCCGTATGTCGCGCAATGTCAGGGTAGATGCCCGCTATGGTGCGGAGAGTTCAACGATCACGAAAGAGCATGGGGCAATCTCTTTCCGACTCTCTTGCCTTTTGGCTACAGCGTATTAACCACTTCCGCTGTTTCATCACATAACGCACCTTACACGGATTCACATATGTTCATCATACTGACTACCTAGCACTTACCCGACTCGTGGTTATCAGGAGGATCGTCTTCTCACGATTTCGATCCCGATTGGCAAATGCCAACCTTCGTTACATTGTCAGACTCGCTACTTTATTCAGAGTCCTAGGTTCATCTGGTGATACAGATGGTTCACTCGTTGAGCGGTGAACAGCGCTTCATACGACCTCACGTCGCACGCCCC
>NZ_JAHGAH010000313.1:0-11342 GCF_030248475.1 Vibrio sp. D173a | reverse complement strand
GAGGTTACTTGGGTATATAGAGGAAGATAACCGAATTACTTCAGGTTACGCATCGCCCACTGCATGAACTCTTGCTGCTCTTCACGGCTTAAATCATGGAACGATTCTTTCAACGTTTTGGTTACCGCTGGAGAAGCAGCGATACTTGCCTTGGTTGATTCCTTGTTCATAGCCTTATTGTAATCGGCCACTTCACGCTCGTAATCGCGGAAACCTTGTAGGCCACCTTTGCGCAGTTGAACCATCGAGAACTCAACGTCTTTACCGTTTGCGTCTTTTAGCGTCAGTTTTGGGTCCATTTCAAAAGCATTTGCTTCTTCAATGGTACGGAACTTGTTGTAAGTCAGCGTTAGCTCCGCATCTTTCGGTGCATCAAACTCTAATAAAAGCGGCTGCGAATCGAACTTACGACGCTTGCCATCTTCAAACACTATTTGGCCCACATTCACAGCCAGTTGGTTTGCACCATCTTCAACTTTGATGCTGTTGTTGTCAGAGATCCACTCAGGGTAGACGAACTCACCGTTGATAACGCGAGGAACCAATTCCGCTTGCAGAGTCAGTTGAGCAGCAAATGCAGGCGCAGAAAGTAGTGCGCAAAATCCTAATAGTGTGGTTGTTTTTTTCATCATGGTTTTCTCGTCTTATACCAATTTAGATAAACCACTGAAACTAACAGGCCGGTCATTTCAATGGCTTATGTGAATAAGTATCAATACAAAAAGGGCGTTTCCGCCCTTTTAGCTGCTTCTGTATTAGAAGTAGTATTCAACACCTACAGAGAACTCGTCGTAGTCAGCTGACTTCCAACGGTTCGTGCCACCATCTTTATCAGTGTAACCGTTCGCGTAAGTTGCACCATCACCAAAGTCTAGCGTACGAGCACGAGCGTAAAGTACTGCAGATGGGTCTACGAAGTACATGATTTGTGCAGATAATACATCATCTGCTGTGTTGTCGATTGTCTTACCGTCACGTTCTAGGTCAAAGTTTGCTGCGTAACCCAGTTTGTACTGCCAATCGCCTGTTGTGTACATCAGACCCGCAGACATTGCATCTTGTTTCTCGCTCACACCTTTGCTGCCATCTGCTTCCATGTATTTGTATTGAGCGAAGAACGAAATACCGTTTTCAAACCAGCCTTGAACACCTACTAGGTAAGTGTTGTTTTCCCAAGTTTGATCTTCAGATTCGATGTTACGGTTACCCTCGTAAGCAGCATCCAATTGTAGTGGACCTAACTTGTAGTGAGCCGCAATGCCGCCCCAGTAATCGTCACCAGCACCTAGACCAGCTTCGTCACCTGCACCCGCTGCGATATCTAGAGAGAATTTGTCAGCAAACATTGGAGAGTCCCAACGGACAGTGTTTGATTGACGGTCTTGGTACTTAGCACCACCGATTGCACCACCCCAGTCGTAAACATCGCCTAGACCTGGGTTAGATGCTGGCCAGTCAACCAACTCGTACATTGGAGTAAGTACGCGACCTAGACGAACTTGCCCCCAAGAAGCGCTTTCAAAACCTACGAATGTGTCACGCTCACCAAGACCAGCACCTTCACCACCGAAGCTTGGGTCTACGTAGCCACCTTCGATTTGCCAAATGAACGTTGGTTCAAAGTTAGCGAATTGTTTTTTACCACGGAAGCCGATACGAGATTCGTTGTTTAGCTGCATGCCGCCCAAATCGTCGTCAGTTGCTTTGCTACCAGAATCGTAATCGCGGTACGCGGCCTGCATCGCGATAATGCCGTAAACTTCGTAAGAGAAAGAGTCTTTAGTTAGGTACTCTTTCGCTGCATCACTGTTTGCACCATCAGCAAAAGCTGAACCACTGAACATCATGCCTGTGATTGCAGTAGCAAGTAGGCTTTTCTTTAGGTAAGACATTTTTAACCCCTATATTTTTAGTTTTTTCCATTTTCAAATTCGCTAACTAGGACATTGCAGGAACTTGAATCTGTGTTTGGACGGAGCAAATATGACAAACTTTTTTCGCAGTGAAAAACTTTCCCCACGGCAATCTGAGCAACTTCAAAATGAGAAGATCAAAAACAATATAAAACCAAAAAATACAAGAATTTAAGGTATGAAATAAAAATATAAAAACGTCAAAACCATTCCAAGTCACGCCATTTTTATATAAAAAGCTCAAAAGTCGCGATCGAATTCACTCATGTTTTAGGTGTTTTAACGGAACTTTATATTCAGAGAGAAAAAACTTTGAGATAACTCGCAACAATAACTGCATAAAGTCAGCGCAATAACGGAGATTTTGACGAATTTGTTTCGCGTCGAAAAACTTGACCTTCCCCTTGCAGGAAGGTTTATGCTCTCCACATTAGTATTATTGAGGACAAATTATGTATCAGTTCGTTGTACCTATGTCGGGACTTAACTGCATGGGCTGTGCGAGAAAAGTTGAGAAAGCTTTACATGCCAATCACAGTGTTGAGATTATCAATTTGTCCCCGACCATGGTTGAAGTGAAAACCGAATCCCCTCTTTCTTCTATTGTTGAATCCATTGAGTCATTGGGTTATCAGGCCGGGCATCAATATCAGTTCCACCTAGCTGGATTAAGCTGCGGCGGCTGCGTGAAGAAACTCTCTTCTTTATTAGAGGAGAATCAAGACGTCATTGCGTTTCAAGCATCGACAACCCTACTCGATATCACAACCCTACTATCAGAGCAGCAAGTGATCGATCTTGTGGCGACTCTCGGCTATACCGCTAGCCTTGATTCTATTGAAGTAGAAGAAGAAAGCTCACCAGATATTGAACAGGTAGAAAAGCAAAGCAACATCAAAGATGCGCATGTACCACCAGCAAGCATTCAATTGCAAATGCTGATTCAAGGCATGACGTGTGCGAGTTGCGTCTCTTCAGTAGAGAAAGCACTTACTAACGTAGAAGGCATTGAGAAAGCACAAGTAAACCTTGCTGAGCAAAGTGCATTGGTGTTCGCCACTCAAGATACTGAAGCCCTTCACCATGCGATCGTTCAATCCGTAAAACAAGCCGGTTACCAAGCAGAGATCCTGCAAGACGCAGCAACCCAGCAAGAAAAACAAGCGGCTCAACAACTCGCCCAGCAAAAACGCTTCAGGCTGGATGCCATTGCTGGCTTAGTTGTCGGTGCGCCGCTGATGCTTTGGGGTGTATTTGGCGGCAACATGATGATTCGTAATGCCAATGATCAACTGGCTTGGGGAGCGATAGGCATTCTATGTCTTCTATTGCTTGCGACAGCGGGTAAGCACTTCTTTACTAACGCATGGTTAGCGGCCACTCACAAACGTGCAACTATGGACACTTTAGTGGCTTTAGGCACTGGTGCGGCATGGTTCTATTCGATGCTTGTGGTGATTTTTCCAGACTGGTTCCCTCTTGCTTCCCGCCATGTTTACTTTGAAGCGAGCGCAATGATCATCGGCTTAATTTCTCTTGGTCACTATATAGAGGCAAAAGCCAAAGCAAACACCACACGCTCACTTCAGGCTCTGATTAACCTGCAACCTCAGCAAGCGACTGTGATTACAGAACAAGGTGATCAACAGATTACGGTTGAGCAAATCACGTTAGGCATGAAACTGCGCATCAAACCGGGAGAGAAAGTGCCAGTTGATGGCGTTGTGATGCAGGGTGAATCATACATTGATGAGTCGATGCTGACCGGTGAACCCGTACCAGTATTAAAGGCGCAAGATGCGCAAGTGTCTGCTGGTACATTAAATACCGATGGTGGATTAGTCATTGAAGCAACAGGCATCGGCGCGAACACTATGCTGGCTCGAATCATTCGCATGGTACGCACGGCGCAAAGCAGTAAGCCCGCCATAGCCAAATTAGCAGACCAAATTTCATCGGTGTTTGTCCCTGTTGTTGTGGGCATTGCCATCCTTGCCGCTTTGGTTTGGTTTGCGGTAGGTCCAGAACCTAAAGCCAGCTACATGCTTGTCGTAACGACCACCGTGCTGATCATCGCTTGCCCTTGTGCGCTGGGGTTAGCAACGCCACTGTCGGTCACCGTTGGTGTCGGTAAAGCCGCAGAGCTTGGCATTTTAATCAAAGACGCTGACGCACTGCAATTGGCGAGCAAAGTCGACACCGTGGTATTCGATAAAACTGGCACGCTGACGCAAGGCAAACCAAGTGTGCAGCAAGTGTTTACTCATGCCACCAGCCCAGAGCACATGTTGGCTCTTGCATACGCGGCAGAGCGTCAATCGGAGCACCCGTTGGCAAAAGCCGTCTGCGATTACGCGAGAAAGAACAAGACTGAAAGTGTTGAGTTGAGCGCATTCGAGAACATTCGTGGCCGTGGCATTACTGCGACTTACCAAGCACAACCGCTACTCATCGGCTCATTGCAATTTATGCAAACCGAGCAGATTGATACCAGCTCAATGAAGCAAGCGATTGAAGATTGTGCAAACAACGCTTGGACACCAGTAGCTGTAGCGCTGAACAACGAACTGATTGGTTTAATTGCCATCGCTGACCCGATTAAATCTGATGCCAAGCAAGCAGTATCTGCATTAAAATCGCAGGGCATAAAAACCGTCATGCTCACAGGTGACAACCAACACGTTGCCAATGCTATCGGTAGGGAGCTCGGCATTGATGAAGTCATTGCTCAGGTGATGCCCGATGAGAAAGCACAACATATTGAACTGCTGCAATCTCAAGGCCGCACAGTGGCGATGATCGGTGATGGCATTAATGACGCTCCAGCCCTTGCGCTGGCAGATCTTGGTGTCGCAATGGGAAGCGGCAGTGATGTGGCAATCGAAAGCTCACAAATGACCATTCTCAATACATCCCCAATGGCGGTTGTACACGCAATTGAACTCTCTCACGCGACACTTAAGAACATGAAACAAAACTTGTTCGGCGCCTTTATTTATAACTCGCTGGGTATTCCTATCGCCGCTGGCGTACTTTACCCCGCGTTCGGATTTTTGCTCAGTCCTGTTGTTGCTGGCGCAGCGATGGCACTGTCTTCAATCACGGTCGTCAGTAATGCAAATCGACTACGACTGTTTACCATTAAGTAAGCGACACTTCTTCTCGAGGATCTTATGAAGTTGAAACTATTAACCTTTACAATGCTTGCTGCCACATCAGCGAACGTATTAGCTGCTGATGTCATCAACCACAAATCACCATACTGTGGCTGTTGCGGTGAATGGACAAAACACATGGAAGAGAACGGCTTTACCGTGGAAGAAAAGCTGCATGATGACATGAATGCGATCAAAAGCGACTTAGGTCTGAAAAACGAACAGCTATACTCTTGCCACACCGCAGAGATCGATGGCTACGTGTTTGAAGGTCATATTCCTGCCGACGATATTAAAGCGTTTTTGGAAAACCCACCTCGCAACGCAAAAGGCCTGACAGTACCGGGGATGCCAATGGGCTCACCGGGCATGGAGTACGGTGATAAGAAAGATAGCTACGCTGTTTACGCCTACAACGACAAAGGTCAGGTATACGAATACCGCTACCACAAAGGTAACGACCAATAAAAACAAAGCCCAGCGAGACAAACCGCTGGGCTTTTTCTTAATGGACAGTTAAGACAAACTTTTTAATTAGAAGCCGTAAGACGCGCCGAACACGAACGCATTGTTTACTAGGCTATCTCCTGCTGCATCTTCTGCACCGTGAGCTTGGCTACGGAACTCAAAGTAAGGTTGTACACCTTGACGAGTCCATGTTGCGCGTAGCTCGTGGTCCATCGTTTCTGCTTCAATCATGTAAACGTTGTTGTAGCTGAAAGTCACATCTTCATTCATCGCGTAACCAATGCGGTTATCCATGCGGTAGTCTGTTTTCGCATCTGCGTCTGTTGCATCAATGTGTGCACGAGTACGGTTGCTTAGAGAGATACCGTTATCGAAGTTGTAGCCGATTTTAACTAAAGGACGGTATTGGATGCTCTCACCCGCAGAGAATAGGTGCTGGTAGCCCGCTGCGACCCATAGGTGATCAGTGATGTTGAATGCTTGCTCACCACCTACAGTGATAGCTGGAGTTGTGTTACCCGCGCCACCATTTTCTGTTTCTAGTTTGCCCAGTTGAATGCCGTCAAACTCAGTGTAAACCGTAAAGCCGCCGAATTGGTTATCAAAAGTGTGGCCAGCTTCTAGCGTTGATGTCATGTCCGAACCATGGATTCGGCCATCATCGTGGAATTGGATGTTACCCGTTACGTAAGATGAGCCTGCGAAAGCGCTTGATGCGAAAACAAGAGAAAGTGCACTTAGTGCAAAAACGTTTTTCATAATATTGCTGCCTTTATTTGTTCACGTTATGCGATGAGTTGTCCGGCTATCACTTGCCCTTCATCGCAAACATTGGGATGTGCCTCCCTGGCGACAGCAATACTGCGCAATTTAATTCGCATTGAAAAATAAATCGTTTAAAACAGTGATCCAATTCAAATCAACATTTCCAAAAACCAAAAAAGTTTATTAAATACAGCATCTTGATATAAAACCTAAAAATTCACCAAAAAAATAAAGTGTGACATCAAACTTATTAACCTCTCCAATTAGGCACAAAATAACTATCGAGATCACACAATGGTTCTCTTTCTAAATACCCAACTTAATTATCTTTGAAAAATAATTAGACATTGATCACGCTTATTTCCGTAGAAAAATAAACAAAGCCCCCAACATACGTTGAGGGCTTTGAGTAAGGAACAATGATTTTAGTGAATGATTAGCAGAATTACTTCACGCTAGTCACACGGCTTGTTTTCTCGCCTGTCGCAGATACAGAGCGGATAAACACTTCACCTTTCACATTTGGACGAGCATTGTCTGCGTAAGTTAGCCAGTTTTTTCCGTCTAGAGAGTATTGAAGCTTCACACCAGGGAACTGAACGTTCATTGCTAGCTTGCCATCTTCTACTTTCGCACCTGGTACAGGTAGGCGGTAGTCGATGCCTGATTTCTCTAGCTTAGCCAGTTCACGTTGACCAAGTACGTTCGCAAAGCGGTTGTAGTCTTGGTTTAGCGCAGCTTTGTCTACTAGGTTAGAGTTTTGCGAGTATTCAACACCCACTTTGTAGTCGTTTTCCCAATCAGCACGGTGCCATGCACGCTCAGCGGCTGCCAGTACGCGAGGGAATACCATGTACTCGTATTGCTCGTCGTTACGTACTGTCTCAGACCAAAGCTGTGCAGATAGACCGTAGAAAGGTTTCGCTTCGATTTCACCTTTACCAGTAAAGCCGTTGCCATCGCGGTCTAGAGACGTTTCTGCGTTCTGAGGCATGTTCTCTGGCGCAAAGCCAAACATCTTACGAGTATCTGTTGCACGCGTTGCCCAGTAGTAACCACGCTCTTTCGGGTCCACTTCGTATGGCATGTCCATGTAAACGTAGTCTGGGTTAGAAACGATCACGTCGTAACCTTTCTTAGACCACTCGTACACTGATGATGTGCCCCCCCAGTAAAGAACGTCCCAGAAGTTAACACGTGTGTTTTCTGTTGCGAACGCTTTCTCACCTTCACTGTACTTAAGGCCATCTTGCCAAGCTTGGAAGTTTGGAATGCCTTTCTCAGCCACAATCTTCGACACTTCTTCTGCGAAGTGGCTTGGTAGATGAGCAAAGTCGCTTACCGTACCGTCTGCAATTAGCGTCTGACATTGTGGAGACTGTGCGAATGGCTTGTCTTGTTTAGACAGATCAATCGTACCTTTCCAGCTTACTTTGTCTTCAGCGTTCACATCTTGGAAACCAGCGCCTAGCTTAATGTTCTTCGCTTCGTCACCACCAAAGTGCCATGTTGTTAGCGGTGCGCCCGCTTCTTGGTGCATTGCTGCAACTTCTGAAATCACTTTATCAACAAAGCGAGTTGAAGATTCCATACATGGGTTGATGAAGCTTTGCTTGTTGTAGAACTGAACCGTCGTTACATTCGATGTATCTTTAGGATCCATCAGGCGGTATTCGTTCGCTTCTGCTTCTTTACCTTCTTCCATTAGACGGTCGTAACGCGCTTCCATTGATACTACCGCTGCACGAGCGTGCGCTGGCATATCGATTTCTGGAATCACTTCAATGTTACGTGCTTTCGCGTATTTCAAGATTTCCACGTAGTCTGCTTTGCTGAAGTAGCCAGAGCCAAAGTTGTCTGTCGTTGGACCAGAGCCAAGCTGAGGCAGTAAACAGCTTTTCTCTTGTGTATCGAAACAACGGTTAGCACCCACTTCTGTCAGCTCAGGCAGACCTGGGATTTCTAAACGCCAGCCTTCATCATCCGTTAGGTGAAGGTGTAGTTTGTTCATCTTGTACGCTGCCATTTGGTCTAACGTTGCAAGAATCGCGTCTTTAGAGTGGAAGTTACGAGCCACATCCACCATCACACCACGGTAATCAAAACGAGGCGCGTCTTTAATAGACAGTTGTGGTAGAGAATCAGCATTTTGGCTATCTACCAGGCCAAAGATAGATTGTACTGCGTAGAAAGCACCTGCTTGGTCAAACGCTTTAATCACAATACCGTCGCCTTTGATGCTCATCTCGTAAGCACCAGATTTTGCTAATTCACCGGTGAAGTCTGCAGGAACAACAGTGATACTTACAGGAAGATCACCACGAACATCCACACCTACCACTTCTGCACGATCTTGAATTGCTGCGTATTGAGTCGCATCGAATGCGTCTTTAGGCAGCGCAATACCCGCCGCGATATCTACTGTGCCTTTACCTGCTTCAACAGACATTGGCGTTGGTAGTAACGTGGTTGATACATCTTGTTTTGCTAGGTCTTCGTTCTTCTCGAAACGAGACACAGCGTTTGCAAATACGTTGTTGTCATCTGGCGTACGTTTTAGGTTGTTACCCTCAAGGCCAGTTACGAAAGATGCAACGTCCTCTGTGTTAAGAGAAGCGATCATCTTAGGCTCTGCATTTGGTGCAGCAACGAAAGCGCCTGGCATGAAGTCAGTTTCAAATAGCTGCCAGTATTCAGCAACAAGAGGAAGCACAACTTCTTCACCCGCAGCAAAACCATCAAACTTATCGGTCGGTTCTAGTTTGTGTAGGTCACCCGTTACGCGAGAAATTTTGAATTGCTCGTTGTCTACATCCAGAATCAGACGAATGCTGTGGAAGTAAATAGCCCAATCTTTAGAGTCAACCGCTTCACCTTGGTTAACTAGCGTCATGTTTACCTTGTTACAAGACGCCCACTCTGCGCCGATGTCTTGACATGCAAGACCTTCGTTAGCACCGTGGTTTGTTAGTACTTCATATTGAATATCAAGGTTGTCAGCCAATGAGTTTACAACTTGTTGCTCAGAGTTCTGCAGTGAAGAGCAGCCTGCCAATGTAGCAATAACAGAAGCAGCAATCAGACTATGTTTCAACATCTTACTTTCCCCAAAAAGTCAGTGGTTCAAAACGACATTTATCAAAAATGGTGAGCACCTAAATGCGAGGCGCTTAACAGTTGCATTCAACATACAAGCAGTTATTTCTAAGCGTAAAATTAATGGAACTAAGAAGTGATCCAGCTCAAATTTGGCTAGACACCGAAAAATATAAACACATTAATTTCAATGAGTTAGTTAAAACGTCAAAAACGAACAACTTTTTTTGACGAGTTTGTTGCGATCAATGTCACGAATATTGGTGGGTTTAAGCTGGTTTTATAGGATTTTGATCACTATTGGTTATTAAGCGAACCATTAACAACAAACTCAATTGAAACACTTTCGTGAATTAACTCTCATTTCTTCACCGTCAAAACTCGTCAATATTTTTAGAAATGACGATTTTGCCGAACCGTGTTATAGATAAGATGCATATTGAATTCGAGGAGCAAAATATGTTTCGACTCTTGTCCGTGATGTCATCTCTGATCGTCTTTTTTACTTCTTATTCAGTTCAAGCCGAGCCACAGCATTGGCTCGCAAAGAAAGGCGATATGGAATACATGATTATTGGTTCCGTTCATGTGGGTGACAAAACCATGTACCCGTTACCCAAAGCTGTCACTCAGTTCCTCAAAAACAGCGATGGCTTAATCATCGAAGCCGACGTTCGAAATACAGAAGGAGTGACGTACCCAAAAACCTCACTGCTTGCCAAAGATGTTTTAGATAGAACGCAGCGTAAGCATATTTCGGAGATTGCGAGTGACCTAGGTCTACAAGAAGCACAGCTGCTCAATGCGCCGCCATGGTCAGCAGCTTTAACCATTCAATTGATGTTAGTGAACAAGCTAGGTTATGCATCCGACCAAGGCGTCGACATGCACTTGATTAACCTAGCTGATAAACAGCAAGTGCCGGTACTGCCTTTGGAAAGTGTGCAGTTTCAGTTGGATTTAATCGCAGGACAAAAAGATGGTGGTAAAGAGTTTCTGCTCTCTTCTATTGAAGAATATGACGGTGGCGACAAACTGGTACAGTGCTTAATCGACAGCTGGAAGAGCGGTGACGGCAGCACATTAGAAGAAGCATCCATGAGTGAACAATCAAGTGATGAGTTTAATCAAGCTTTCTTGTACGACCGTAACCGAGATTGGGCTGAGAAATTAGATTCTGGCAGAATGCTACCGAAGAAGTCAGGCCAATACACAATTGTTGTCGGCAGCTTGCATTTAGTCGGCAGAGACAACCTCATTGAGCTGCTCGAAGAACGTGGTTTTACTGTTGAGCCTCTCGGCAATACACACAAAGCCGACTGCGATATCTAATCATCACTACCACATACCCTGCCGACATCTGTGCCCTGACTATCGGGGCACTTACATCCTCTTACACCGCCCCCTCACCGTTAAGTCTACACTTACGCTTCGCTGACAAATCCAGCAATCTATCCGATACTATCGATTCATTCTGTAGACAATCTCAAATCTGATAAAAGCCTTTATGAAATTCAAAGCCACATTATTATTCCTAGCCAGTGCACTACTTTTACCTTCGTTAGCGAATGCTAAACCTTCTTGCACAATTGAAAGCTTCGAGCCTATCGATATTGCCCCAGAAACTAAAGGCGGCGTATTCGACAAAGAAAGCGGCCAGTTTTTAGTTACCCAAAAGCCAATGATGCGATGTGCGAACATCACTTTTACAACGGCTCACACTCGTAACCGTGTTGCTCATCTGTTGACCCAAAACTTTGAAGCCAGCTACTTTGATGGCAAAACTGGACAATCCCACTCGGTGACTTTTGACGAAGATGAATTAGAAGCAGGCTATATCCGTATCGGCCCAAACAATCCGCAAACCGCTTACGTGTGTTTCACGACATCCGAAACGCCGATTAAAGACATTAGTTGTGATGTGAAGTAACAGGATTCGGGATTC
>NZ_JAHGAH010000312.1:0-7488 GCF_030248475.1 Vibrio sp. D173a | reverse complement strand
ACCCAACCAATAATGGTTGGCAGCGGCGAGACCGCAATAAGAGATCCTCAATATGTGTTTGTCGTAAGCAATGCTTGATGACCGAAATGACAAAGCGAAGTAGATAACTTTGTTGTTCGAAGAGCATTGGCTGCTCACGCAGCCAATAGGATGTTGTTGCCTATTGACAGGCAGAAGGCTCATATGTGTTATGTTGAATTTGGCAACCCAGATTAATCTTGTGGGTTTTCTTTCGCGTTGATCTCTGCGTATGTGTGCAGAAGCTCTGTCAGAGTTTTCACCCAAGCGAAAACATCTGTTGGTGTGTTTTCTAGTAGCTTTTCTACTTGTTCACAATGGGTTTCCAGTGTAATTGCTTCTTCAAGACGGAATGAAATTGCGTAGAAGTGCCAAAGGACTAGACGCGTCATTCGCTCGCTGTTTTGCTTCGCGTTATCAGATTCATCAAACGCTTGTTGAATTTCACTTAGCGCGATTGCTGTCATACGTAACATCGCATCTAGGCGCGCCGACAACATGCGGTCTTCACTGTCTACTTCTTCCTGATCAAAGGTAAACAGCTCGTTCATCACGTCTTCTGGTACCATTTTGCTGATCATGCGCGCACTGAACTCTTCCAGTTCATGGCGTGGCATAGTCACTAGACAATCGAATGTGTAATCACGAAGCATAAAATCACTCTACATTATTTATCACTTTTAGGGTGCGCATTCTAAAGACTGTGGCTTCAATTACCAGCGTTTATTATCTTTGATGAAAAAACAAACGCACATAAGAGAGGTTAATCGGAAGATTTGCTCTTCTGAAAATACTGGAAAACTTTCCAAACAAGGAATCCCGCAATGCCAACAATTAATGCTGAACGAAGCAGAATAGGTGCATCGTGTTCTAGCTGGCTAGCATGAGGGACAATACTTGCAAATAAACGACTGGTAAAAAACAGCCCCATCACCAACATAATAATTTTGTTCATACGATCTACCCATTCCAATACAAGCACAGCAAACAACGATCAATCTACTTGCCAACAAGGGCAAACCGGCCCTGAGTGAACGTAAAAGAATGCGCGTCTTGGGGTTAGCCGTCAATGCGTGGACGAGTAAGCTAATATTGCAAATGTGAGGGTGCGCTTAGCGATTTTGGCTACATAAATCTTAAGTGCCGCACCTTAACTCCCAAAAAACTCATCTCGCCGTTCTTCGAGCCACAAGTCATAGCTTTTCATCACTTTGGAGAACTGAGAGCTCTGAATATAACCGTTCAACCACGCTTTTAAGTTCGGGTAAGAAATCACGAATACAGGCACACTTCCCTTCGGTGAAGCTTCTAACATCTCCAATGGTTTGTTATTGAGCTAAATGGAACGCATTAAGACGCGTTGCTGGGCTTTGAACAATGCAAGTCGAGATCGAATCGAGTAGGGGCAATTGTGCAATGAGTAAAGGATCGGCACAGAATAATTGTTGCTCTTGAGCACCATCTTCAAACGTCCTTCTTAATACTATCCCGCCTTTAGAGTAGCAAAACTTCCCAGCCCCATTCCATATAGAGCTCTATAAGCTTCACTTGAAACCACTAAAACTTCAAAAAGAGGAAATGACACTGCGGAAACTTCACCGCGTTTTGTGCTCATTGCTGTGCTTAAAATAGTAACGAAACCAATGCCGTCACCCCCAATAACACGTGAGTGAGAACGACATGAATAGCGATGCGAAACAACTACTTGAACATTTGTGCAACCAATACGACAAACTGTCACAGGACCTAGAATCTCGCCCTTTCCCTGAGTTCTCAGAGACCATTTCTCACCCATTAGGGAGCTGCTTCGTTCATTGCTCAGTAGGCAGCCAACGCTTTTCGATTGTTTCAGTTAACTTCGCTCCCAAGATCAGAGGACAAGGTGTTTTTACATCGTTTCTTAGTTACGTTAGAGATCACCCGTACGAGTATCAAGGCGTTGAAGTCGCTATCATTGAAAACCGACATCTGGCTAAGCGGTTACTGTCGCGGGGATGGGAATATAAATCTCTGTTTAGCCGGCTCTTTTTTTCACACAAACCGACTCTGATTAAAGACTTTCAATACACGTCGTAACTTGTGGTGTCGTTCGGTTAATCGCCTTTCAACATCTCGATAAAAGCTTGCCTTGATTGCTGAGAGCTGTCGCGATGTGTGGTGTGTTCTACATGCGTACCTTTATCGGCTATCTCTGATAACTCAATCCCCCACAAAGCGTTGATCTCATTTGGTACGATAGAGTAACGCACGTCAATGACTCGCAATCCCTTGTTTGGGTCTCTGGCGATGAATCCATCAGAAAACCAACGAAATCGTTCAATGTCTTTGGCTTGCTGCGATGCAGGATCCAACCATGGAAAATCTGCAGCCACATTCAACTTGGCAATGAATTCTCCGGTATACGTTTTTATTGACCTCCCTGCTCTTATGGCATCAACGTGGTAATGGTGTTCGGTTTCGTAGATGACTTTCCAAACCAAGGTATTTGCGAACGTGGGTTTGGCTTCTAATCGTTGGGGTGTATGCCGCCTTGCTTCAGCTAACGCCCAACCTGCCTCTTCTGCTCGGTCTCTTTGATACATGCCAAATGTGAGATAAACAAGCGCCCAAACTACAGCAATACGCGGATACCAAGGGTTACGCTTCATCAGGCCAAGTATCAAAGTGAACAAGATTGGTAAGGTAAAAAGAGGGTCAATCACGGAAACCGTACTCCAAGAATAACGGGTATCGGTGAACGGCCATAAGAGCTGGGTCCCGTAGCTGGTACATGCGTCCAATAAGCCATGCGTAGCGTAACCTAATGCGCAGTACCACCAGCTTTGTTTGAAGGATAATCTACCTTTTTTAGCAATAAGTGGATGTAATATCAGGGCACAGATAAAGCTTCCAATAGGGATAAAGAAAAGTGAATGTGTGAACTGTCGGTGAAATTCCAAAAACAGCAATGGATCCTTGGTTGATCGGATCAATATGTCCAAGTCTGGCGCCATGCCTGCAAGTAAGCCAAGTGCACCAGCAGCCACTAGATGCTGCTTTTTACCCGCTGACAGGGACAAGGATGCCCCAACTAATCCTTGAGTTAATGGATCCACGGTTTGTTCACTCTGCTGTGCTTAAAAACGAGAAATCTTTGCCCCATAAAATCTCCGTATTTAAATAAAAGGACTGGTTTTAATCCATCACGCCGAAAGCGATTGAAAAATAACGCGTTAGTTTTAGTGTAGATGGCTTAGGTTTGTTCGCGAGTTTGTCTTAAATACGACTCAGAGGTAGGGTTTGACGCTTCAACTTATGTCAGTCTCTCTATGAGTCTTCTAATCAGGTATAATCCCGCATCCAATATTTGGAGTATAAACGTCTACATCACTCAACCTGTACCATTGTCGAGGCATCTCTTGCAGCTAACCAGCTTTAAATTCAAAACGCGTAAAGGCCCTGATTATCGTCACGGCGACCAAGTGTCGTTCATCGACATCAAAGAGACGTTTGGCATCGGCGGTATTCGTATTGGTAAGTGGGTGAACAAGGAAGAAAAAGATCTCGCCGCGAACTTGATCTTCGATTCTTTAGCAGACTTGGCGTTTATATTGGCGCTGCCACCTTCTGCTATTGGTCTTCGTGGCAACCTAAACATTGCTTTCGGAACTGGGGGACGAAAAGGCGTTCAAGCGCATTACGCTCCGAATCAGCGCGAATTGGCATTAGCGAAAAACGCAGGAGCCGGAGCACTGGCCCATGAGTTTTGGCACGCATTTGACCACTACATTGCTGAAAAGGCGTTTGATATTGGCGACCGTTCCGGCCCTCAGCGTAAGACGATTTTCGCCAGCGATTGTTGGCTCCAAAATGCCGATCATTTTCCGCACCCACTCAATGAGCGATTGCTTAAGATATTTGACGCCACATTGCTCACGCCAGACGGCCAGGATAGACACGATTATGTGTCTCGAAGTGTAAAAGCAGACCAAGCAATGGGATCGAGCTACTTTTCACAGCCTACTGAGATGATGGCAAGAGCCTTTGAGGCCGTCGTAGAGTCATGCTCTGGTATAGAGAACGCTTATCTAGTTTCGGGCACAACCAAGCCTGACACCTTACCCCTCTATCCCGATATAGCGCACAGACATGTCATTAATGACGCACTGCAAGCGTACTTTCGCCCTTTGGGAGATGCCCTAAGTCGTTGATACGTGTATAGCGACTATTCATCATTATCTCGCGCAGTTTGAGCATAAACCTTTCCCATCAATCTCAAAAAGGTTTATACATAACATTATGTTATTCAAGCTACTGAATATTTCATGACGTCAAAAGAAATTCTAAAAATTCGCAATGTCCGCTGTTTCCTTATGTTCCGAACCAGCTATTTTGCTCGCTTCTATTATCCCGTATTTACCCTGCTCTATTTGGACTACGGGTTAACACTTTCTCAGTTTGCCATGCTCAATGTCGTGTGGGCGGCGACCATTGTTTTAGCTGAAGTACCGTCTGGCGCCTTCGCTGATACGCTAGGTCGTAAAAGACTGGTGGTTTTATCATCGCTCGTCATGTTCATCGAAATCGCAATGATCGCCTTTGTCCCAACTGGGAACCCCACTTTTGTTTTCATTGTGTTTTTGATTAACCGAGTATTGAGCGGCTTAGCGATGGCGTTGGCCAGCGGCGCCGATGAAGCATTGGCGTACGATACGTTAAAAGAACAAGGCAAAGAGGAGCTGTGGCCACGTGTATTGCAGATTCAACTTCGCCTTTCGTCAAGCGTTGGTATTGTTGTCACACTATTGGGGGCAGCCATGTACGACGTTAACTTTATGGCGTCGGTGTATCATTTCCTTGGACTGGCAGAGCCAGAAACGACCCGAGACATCATGCGCATCCCTGTTTACGCGACATTGCTTGTTGCGTTGATTGCCATCTACGCGGCGCTGGGCATGAGAGAAGCAAAAAGGGTTATTCCTAGCAACGAGAATAAATTAGCTTCGACCATAGCAAGTATAAAACTGACGCTAAACACAGCGAAATGGGTACTGTCTACGCCTTACGTACTGTTTATCTTGCTTTATTACAGTTTGTTCGAACACACTTCGCGTATGTTTTTAACCATGAACAGTCAGTACTATCGCGCAATTGATATTCCAATTATTTACTTCGGTTTTATCGGGGCTGGCATTAGCTTATTGCAGATCATCTTGGCTGATCAAAGCCGCCGATTGGCAGAAAGCATGGCGCCGAAGACGTTTATCTTAGTCATGGGAATGGCCACAATGGCAACTTACTATTGGATTAGTATGGGCTGGTCGATTTATGGGGTAATTCCTGCGCTGATTCTGATCTTTATTATCATGACGATGAACATCTTCATCAGTTACCACCTGAACAAAAAGACCGAGTCACATAACCGAGCAACGGTATTAAGCTTCAAAGGTTTGATGTTCAACTTGGGCTACGGTTTGATCGGTATGCTCTATGCCTACTACTACAAGTTGCTCTCGCAAAACTATACCGAAGCACAGATAGAACAACACATCGACTTTATCGCATCGCTGTCTTCGTTCTTCTACTATTTCACGTTCTTGTTTATCGCTATCAGCGTCTATTTCTATATCAAAGATAAAAAACAGGCGATCTTCTAAGCCCTTGCAGCAAAAATAAAATAAGGCGAGCCATTTGGTTCGCCTTATTGATTATTGGCCCGGATTTCAGTTAGTTCTATCTAAACTCAAACAGCTCTCGATGAAACGACTTGGCTGGTAGACCGATATTGATAAATGCTTTCTCAAGCGTCTTACCTAATTCGGAAGGCCCACAGAACCATACACTGCTGTGCTGTATATTTGTTATGCGCTCAATGACTTCCGTGTTGGTGAAACGCCCTTCTTCACTTGTATTTCTCATGTATAGCTTTACGCCCGCTTCCTTTGCTCTGCGTTGTAGTTCATCCAGAAGCACCTTGTCTTCTTCTCGATAGCTGTAGAAAAGCGTTACGGACTTTGTTGTCCCTATCGCTTCAATTGCGGTTAAAAATGGCGCGATGCCGATACCCGCCGCAAACCAAATTTGTTGCTCTGTATCATCTTGGAAATTGAAACAACCGTATGGGCCTTCTATCTGAGCTGATTGTCCGACTTCAAGCGTTTCGATTAATGAAAGCGTGTAATCACCATTGGCTTTGATTAGTAATCGCACTTGGCCGTTTTCGTTATGAGCTGACGCCAAACTAAATGGATGTGGCCGTTCTTTATCGTCAAATCCGATGAATGCAAACTGACCCGGCTGATACGTAAACTGAGGCTCAAGTACTTTAACCTCCACTTCAACTCCGCCGTTGATTGATTTGATACTACTAACCTTGGCGGGATAACGTTTCTTCTTACCATTCAAACCTAAGACGGTAATCAAGCATCCTACCGTTGCTAACCCGCTGACCAACAGAAGAATAGCTCCGGTAACGGTTAACCATAAGCTTGCATCAAAGAACATCACCATATGCAGCTCTAAAAGCAGGTAAAGATATGGAAAGACTTTATGAGTAAGCTGAAAGAGGTTGTGTTTGAACTTCTTAACCCACGCAATCAAAACAAAAGCAGCCGACAGATAGAAGCCATATTCACCAATCAACTGTGCCTGATCACCCAATGCATCAATCAGCTTCCAAAATGGAAAGGTCTCATTCTTTGGCTCAACGTAACCAAAATCCAACGCGAAATCATCACTTAAAAATGCGCCCCAGTGGAACAAAGCGGAAAACACCGCAGAGATCCCAAGGTATTTGTGCAGACGATATTGCTTATCTAGTCCCCCAAACCAGCGTTCCAACGGCCAATGCTTCACAGATAGAATCACGCACAACGACATCAAGATCATTGAGACGATGCCACTGTAGTTGACCAAATAAGTGCGCACCTGCCAAAACATTGACCACTCTAGTGTTGGCGTGCCTATTTGCAGCACCGAGTAAGGGATTAGTAAAGCAACGAATACAATGCCAAAGTTGAGCATCAAATTTCTGTTCATACGGCGACTTCAATCCATCATGATTTTAACTGTCGCCAAACTACCAATAGAAATGTGAAAAACTTGTAGAGCCGAAACGTCCCGTACTTCCTGAATCGATCCCCCCTTTTTTTCGCCAGTCCCCGACGCGACAAAATGTGTGTTTTTAGAACGAATGCCTTTCAAGGGGCATATTCACATTTCTTTTACGTCACCACCTACACTATGGAGACGCCAACGAAAGAATTCTCTCTGGTGAAATGAGAGCTTAAGGAGAAACCAATGAAAAAGTTAATCTTATGTTCGGCCTTGACCGCATTTGGTGTATTGAGCCATCCAAGAGAAGTGGCCCCCAATTTTCGGACATGACTTTAAGTGATTGATCTGTTTGTATAGTACCTAAAAATACTGGAACAGATTATGACTAGAAAACGTAGAAACCACTCACCCGAATTTAAAGCTAAGGTGGCGCTC